>CAYMHJ010000130.1:0-16886 GCA_964390165.1 uncultured Prosthecobacter sp.
CACGGGTATGCCCAGCTTTGTCTTGGATCATGTGAATCAGACCTATCTGGTCAGTTTCGTGGGTGAAGGTCCAGGCAAAGTCCGTGTCGGCTCCCAAGTGGGCAGCCCAGACCCACCCACTGTCACCGCCATAACCCCCAGTAGTGGCAGCACGGCAGGAGGCACCAGCGTGACCATCACCGGAACGAACCTCACTGGAGCCACGAGTGTGACCATCGGCGATACGGCGGCGACGAACGTGAGCGTGATCACCACCACCACCCTGACCTGCACCACCCCGGCAGGGACAGCAGGCAGCGCCAGTGTGCGCGTCACGACTCCCATCGGTACCAATGCCACGAACACGCTCTACACCTATGTGTCACCGCCTACCGTGACCGTCGTCTCACCCAACCGCGGCAGCATCGAAGGCGGCACCAGTGTGACCATTACCGGCACGAACCTTGCCGGAGCCACGGACGTGACCTTTGGTGGCACGGCAGCGACGAGTGTGGTCGTGGTCAATCCAACCACTGTCACCTGTACCATCCCGGCCCATGCGGCAGGTGAGGTCAGCGTCTTGGTCACCACAGCAGGTGGTGCCAACGCGGCGAACACGCTCTTCACCTATGAGCTTCCTGCCCCTGACATTGCGGTGGCGCAGGGCGGTCCGCTGACAGACGGCGTCGGCAGCGTGTCCTTTGGCAGCCTGCCCGCGGGTAGCAGCAGCGGGCCGCTGACCTTTACGATCACCAATCCCGGCACCGCCGAACTGACCGACCTCGCGGTGAGCAAGTCCGGGCCGCACGCCGCTGACTTCACCGTGAGCGCGCTGAGCGCCACGAGCATCCCGGTAGGCACGGGCACGGCCACCTTTACCGTGACCTTTACCCCCAGCAGCGGCGGGGCGCTGTCCGCCGGTCTGCACATAGCCAGCAACGTGGTCGGCGCGAAGAACTCCTTCGACATTACCCTCTCCGGCAGTGGGAGCGTGGCTGGCAAGGCCGCCCAAGTGATCGCCTTCACACCGCCCGCCAAGCTGTTTCTGGCGGATAACCCTTTCACACTCAGTGCCAGCGCCAGCTCGGGCCTGCCCGTGACTTTCACCCTGGTCTCTGGACCGGCCACTTTGGCGGGCAACCTGCTGACTTTCACCGCCAAAGGGGCGGTGAAGGTGCGCGCAAGCCAGGCCGGAAATGACAGCTACCTGCCAGCCATTCCCGTGGAGCGCACGATCACAGCAGCCGCGAACCCGACGGCGCTCACGCTGACGAATCTCAGCCAGACCTACACCGGCACGGCACGCCCAATCACCGTGCTGGGGATGGGTGGAGCGGTGGTGGTGACCTACAAGGTGGGGCTCAACTTTGTCTCCGAGCCGCCCATCAATGCCGGCTCCTACGCAGTGAAGGCGGTCGCGGGCAGCGCCACGAAGACAGGCACGCTCGTCATCACCAAAGCGCCGCTCTTTGTGCAGCCCGATGACCAGCGCAAGCTCATCGGGCAGGAGAACCCGGTGCTCGGCTTCAGCTACAGCGGTTTCCTCGGCAGCGACAACGCAGCGAACTCGGTGAGCAAGGCGCCGGTGATCGCTACGACAGCCAAGGCGGCGAGTCCTGGCGGACTTTACCCAATCACATCCAGCGGCGGCACCTCGGCGAACTACATGTTCATCTACATGAAGGGAACGATGAAGATCGAGACCTTCGCCGCCTCCTATGAGGCGATGCTGATGGCCGGGGATCCCCGGCGCCCTGCCGCGAAACTGGAGCTGACCGTAGCAGCGACCAGCAAGACCTTCTCCGCCAAGCTCACCACGCCCACGGAGTCGGCGGCGCTGAGCCTGCCGGGCACGCTAACCATCGATACCCTCGCCGAGACAGCGACCGGCACCGCCACGGTGAAGAAGGGCGCGAACACTTATCTCGTGACGGTGACGCTGCCGCTGACAGGCGACTTCATGGCCGAGGCAAAGCTCAATGGTGCGGTGCTCGGTGATGCCACGGACGGACGGAAACTGCTGATACTGGCGAAAGGCCAGACGCTCAGTTACATCGGCGCACACAGCGCCCTGCTGGCCCCGGCAGCCCCCACTGCCGGAGTGCCCGCCGGAGCCGGGTGGGCCGTGGCGACAATTGATGCCAAGGGCATGCTCAAGCTCGTCGGCAAGCTGGCCGATGGCGCGGGGCTGACCGCCTCACTGGCCGCCGATGGCAGCAGTGATCCCGGCTACCGGCTATTCTTGCAGCCCTACAAGCCAGCACGCACTGGAGCCTTCATCGCAGGGGCCTTTGCCCTGAAGCCACATCCCGATCTGCCCGGACGGCGCATCGTCGCCTATGAAGATGCTGCCGATCTCACCTGGGTAAAGGCACCCCGACTGCTGGACACCTCCTACCGCGCTGGATTCGGCCCGGTGGACACACGATTCACCCTCGATCCCTGGCTGCCACCCTCCGCAGCGAAGTCGGGCGTCCCCGCGACCACCCTGGCGCAGCGGCTGGGTCTGACAGCGAACCAGTTCACGGCCCAGCACAGCACCATCAGCAGCGCGTCGTTTGGCAATCTGCCGACCACTTTGGCCCTCTCTGCGACGAATGTCGTGAGCGTCATCGCCCCAGTGACCACACCGGTGAACATCACGAAATGGAAAGTCACTTTCACGCCCGCGACGGGAGCCTTCGTCGGCAGCTTCGAGCTGATCGATGCTGGCAAAAAGCGCGCCGTGGCCTTTGGGGGCATGATGCGCCAGCCCCCGAGCACCGACTCCAGTGGCCTGATCGGCGACGGCAACTTCCAACTGCCCTCACTCCTGCCAGCACCGAACAACGAAATCATGTCCGGGGAAGTGGGTTTCGAAAGGTGAAGGAGAAACCAAAGCTCACGCCCTCAGCAACATGAAGTCTCTCCCACTGCTCCTGGCCAGTCTTTCATGCCTGAATGCGCCGCCAGTGCTTAGAAGCCGCTCTTCACCACCGTGCCACTGCCGGGCGCTGCGTCAGACTTCCTCCACATCGCCACGGAGGATCTAGACAAGGACGGGAAAAGCAGGACGTGATGACCCACTCCTACGGGAAGGTGGCCGGGGTGGCGCTGGAGAGCATGCAGTTCAGCCCGATCTTTTTCCTCAATTCCAGTAATGTGCGGGGGTAGATGGCACAGATAACGGTGTTCCCTCCCCTCCCCCCCCATGAAGTACCTCCGCCTCCTGACGCTGGCCACCGCCATCCTTTGCCTGACCTCCTGTGAAACCGTCCCCGCGTATGACAGCGGCAGCAAGTGGCGCACCACGGACAATGGGGTCTCTGTCTGGTCCATCAGGAACCAGAATGTCACCCGGCATCTCTGGGAGGGGCCGGTGAATGCGGAAAATCAGGCCCATGGCTTCGGCAAAATCTCCTGGTACAACCCGGAGACATCCGGGGATGTCTTTTTCGGCGGCGGCTACTATGCCAACACGACCTCCAGTGAGGGGCGCATGGTGAACGGGAGGCTGGAGGGCGAGGCCATCACCCGCTGGAGCTACAGTGGGAAAACGCAGCGGGATCAGTTCGCCAATGGAGAATGGGTCTCCGGCGAGGTCATTCAGACCGGGCGCTCCTCCAGCGGCAGCTCCGGTGGACTTTCAGACGGGCAGCTCGTGGGCGGGATGCTCGGCATGGCTGGCATCGCGGGTGGTGACACGGGGCTCGCCAGTGCCGGGCTGACCATGCTCTCAGGCAATGAAAGCGGGGGTCTCCGCCAAATGAACGACTGGGCCACGAGCACGCCGGGCGGGACGGGCGGCGGAGCTGGCGCGGTGGCAGCAGCAGGTGCGGCGGGCATCAGCGCCCCAGGTGGCAACCTCATCGATGAATGGAAACTGCGCGGCGAGGTCAAGGCCGGCGGGGATCACATGAAATACTACATCCAGGCCGCCGATCAGGCCTTTGCCAGCTACAAGAAGAGCGGAGATGCCGCCTACTACAAACAGCACCGCGAATACGCCGGGCTGGCCCGCGACTTCCACCAGCGCACTGGCACGAAGACGCAGGGCTACGCGCGCTGAGTCTGCGCACCCGTGATTTCCCCCATGAAAACCACCGTTCTCCTCACTCTCATCTTCGGGGCGGCGCTAGCCACTGCCAGCGCCCAGGCACCGCTCTTTACCTCCGTGCCGCTACCGGGCAGTGCGTCGGAGTTCTTTTACATCACCACGGGAGACCTGGACAAGGACGGGAGGCAGGACGTGGTCACCTGCTCCTACGGGAAGGTGGCCTGGCTGCGGAATCTGGGGAGCCGCACCTTCGCCGCTCAGGTGGTGCTGGAGGATGAGTTCAGCTTCCCGCGCAAGGTGGTGGTGGCGGACATGGACAAGGACGCAGACATGGACCTCCTCATCGCCTTCGGGGACAGCGCCAGTGGCTCCAAGCTCTATCTCTACCCCGGCAATGGTGACGGCACCTTTGGCCCCCGCCGCCTGTGGAACTGGCTGATCAATGGCGCGCCGGAGGACATGGCCGTCACTGACATCGACGGAGACGGGGATCTGGACATCGTGGCCGTCAGCGTCTCCTTCAATTACCCATATGGGGCCTACATCACTCTCAATGACGGCAGGGGTTATGTGGACGAGACCTGCGCCTTCAGCCCGGTGCACGGCGGCTACTTCTGCAATACCAAGGACCGCAAGCTGGTGGAGCACCTGCTCTTCCCGGAGAAGCCCAGGCATGTCCAGCGTGTGGCGGCGGGAGACCTGGATGGAGATGGCAGGCCGGACGTGCTCCTCGGCTCCTCCACACACGATTACCTCCTGGGCCACGGGGCGCTGGATGCCATGCGAAACAAGGGCGCGGGCCAGTTTGATGTGAACACCTACAACACCATCGCGGAGAACACCATCCCGCCAAGCTCCGACGGCGGCCTGCTCAACACCTACGATGGCATGTGGATCGATGACATCGCCATCGCGAATGTGGACCGCACGGGCAACAGGGATGCCATCGTGGCCATGAGCTACAACTTCAGCATCTATGGAGATGGCAACTACCTGGACCGGGGCCTCTTCTGGTGGCCGAACAAGGGCACGCTCTTTAGTCAGACGGTGGAGGAAGACCGGCGGAACGTGGCCTCGAAGTCGGGGTACCGGGCATCCACCTTTGTCACCGCAGACTTCGACCGGGACGGAGATGATGACGTGGCCGTGGTTTTCCGGCTCGCCGGAGATTCCGGCCCGGATGAAGTACAGTACCGGGACAACATGGGCTCGGGGGACTTCAACCTCCCGCTCCCCCATGGCATCCTCGGCACGGGGTCGGTTTCCGCAAGCAAGATCGAAGACATGGCCACGAGTGATCTGGATGGCGATGGGGATCAGGACATCGTCGCCGGAGGTGTCTATGCGGTGGATGGCGTCACCACCTATGGAGTGCTGGCCTTCTACAATGAATTCCCCCAGCCACCAGCACCGCCAAAGCTCACACCTACCCAGAAGATCGTCAGCAACAGGGGCGAGAGCTACACCGTCGGTGTGACCACCGCGCTGCCCTGGTCCGTCTCCAGCGTCCCCGAGTGGGTGAGCGTGACCCCGATGTCGGGCACGGGCAATGCCACACTCAACGTCACGGTGCAGCCAGCCGCCCCTGGCGCGGGGAGAAATGCAGCCTTCCTCGTCGGCACAGCGCCGCACACCGTGGTGCAGCCTGCGGGCTCCTATGCCGGGCTCTACGTCGGGCTGGTGACCCCACAGTCAGACACCTCGGGCGATATGTTTGGAGAGATCAATTCCCTCATCATCGCCACGAACATGAGCATCACCGCCACGCTCACTCTCAGAGGCGTGAAAGTGATCTTCAAAGGAACCCTTGATGGCACCAATGCCACGCTCACCGCCACCGCCGCACCCTTTGGAGCCATGACTCTCACGCTGGATGCAGTCAATGCACTCGATGTCCAGGGCATCATCGGCAGCCTCACCGGCACTGGCTTTAACAGTAAGATCGTGGCCCGCCGTGCAGATCTCTACAGCACCAAGAATGTACATCCGAACTCCGGCAGATACACCTGGGCCATCACCCGCCCGCATAACTTCTTCGCCGGCAGTTCCATCGCCCACGCCTACGGCACACTCATCGTGGATGCCGCTGGCAAGGCCACCATGACGGCCAGCATCGAGGAGGGAATGAAACTCACCTGGAGTGGCTATGTCGTGCTCGGCGGCACCCTGCCCATGACCCTTCACATCAAGCGCAGGCAGTTCAATCATCCCCAGGGCGATTCCTTTCTGCATGGCAACCTCACCTTTGCCAACAATGCCGGCACTGACATCCATGGCGACATCCAATACAGCAATGAGGATAACATGAGCTTTCCCTATACCTTCATCGGCAGCCGGTATCAGAAGCCAGCGACAGGTCAGACCGTCATCACCCTGCCCACCGGCCCCGGCCCGAATGCCCTGCTCTACTTTGACCGGGACTATGGCCACATCCAAACGCCCGACAGGCGCGTGACCATCAATGCAGCGAACGCGATCTCAGCTCCCGGCGTGGATGCTGTGGACAAATGTACCGCCAGCATCAATCTGACGACAGGCACCTTCGCAGGCATCGTGGCCGAACTCACCCGCAGCACCAAGGCACACCAGATCAAGTTTGACGGCGTCATTCTGCAAAAGCAAAACCGCGGTATCGGCATCTATTACCCTCCTGCCATCATGAACGGCCCCTTCCAGGGGAACGGCCCCGTGAATATCTACCCGCTGAGGCAAGATGGCTATTACATCGCCAGTTCCGCCCTCGTCACCGCCATCGTTGGCGAGCCGTTTGAATACCAGATCGCCGCCACTTACGACACCTCCCCCACCTACAGCGTGCGTGGCCCTCTGCCCGAGGGGCTGAGTGTGAACAGCTCCACCGGCCTCATCTCAGGCACACCCACCAAGACGGGCACTGCCCTCGTCATGATCATGGTCCTCGATAGCAGCGGCATCGCTGCCGACCGTATGATCCGCATCCAAGTCCGCACGCTCCAGGAAGCCCTGATGGGCAGCTACCTCGGCCTGCTGAAGGAAGCCAGCCCGCGCCGCGAGAGCAGCGGCATCCTAGCCATCACCCTCACAAAGACCTGGAACTTCAGCGCCGCCCTAACCATCGACGGCGTCAAGCACACCTTCAACGGCAGCTTCCCGCCCGCCACCCGCACCTGGACTGGCAGCATCGTCAAACCTGGAATCAATTACCAGATCAGCCTTCAGCTAACCAACACCGGCATCACCGGCACACTCACCGAGGCAGGCAAAGGTATCTCCGCCACCCTTCTACTGGATCGCAACAGCTTCGACAAGAGCTACGACCCCTGCCCCAGTGTCGGCTACTACACTCTGGCCCTCCCAGGAAGCACCGGAGGCTCTCTGCCTGGTGGCGATGGCTGGGGCACCGTGAGCGTCACCGCCGATGGCAAGGCCGCCCTCGTCATCACACATGGCGATGGCATCAAGACCACCTTCGCCAGCGTTGTCGCCCGCCGCAGCGGCCTGCCACCCGTCCTGCCGATCTATGCTAATCTCTACACCACATCCATGAAAGGTGCCGTCTGTGGTGAGGCCAGCTTCCGTGATGTCCCTGGAATCAGCGATCTCGATGCCACCCTTCATTGGTGGAAGCCAGCCAACGTAAAGGACAAACGCTACCCCGGCGGCTTCAGCGGCACGCTGTCACTTCTCGGTTCAATATATACCAAGCCCGCCAGCGGAACACGCGCCCTCGATCTCCCCACCGCCCTCGTCACCCTCGCAGGCGGAGACCTCACCCTTTCCCCCACCCAGCGCGGCATCACCTGGAGCACGAAGAACCTCATCACCTACAGCGGCTCCGGAAAGTTCAACCTGAAGATCAACAGCGCCGCTGGCACCTTCACCGGCAGCTTCCCTCATGTGCTCGGCAGCAAGGCACTCACCACCACCTTCAGCGGTGCGCTCCTGCAAAAGCCCATACGCGGATACGGCCAGTATCTCGGCACCGCGCAGACTGGCGCGGTCAGCATCGGAGGCCAGACGCCCTGAATTCAGTCCTGTGGCGTCTTCACTACCTTTACAACGACGAGGAATGCCGTGATCAAGCCAATGCCGACGGCATTCTCCTTCCACGAAGGTGGAAATATCAGCACATAACCAGCACCCTTGACCAAAGCAGCGAAGCTGGAGACGCAGAACGGCATCAGGAACAGCCGGAAGACCACCCACGGATCCATCTTTGCCGCCGTGCTGGATGAAGACTGCAAGCTGAGGATCAGCGCTGCGCCGATGATGCCACTGAGGCCCAGCGAGGTCAGCCAGATGCGCGGTGTGGCGTCAAAGTGATGGATGATGCTCACCATCCACCAGATGAAGTAGCACCAAAGAATGAGGCGTCCGGCGGAGAGATTCTGAAGGTAGCGGACGAGAGGCATGGAGGACCGAAAGGAACAACTTCCATGCCATATCGAGGCCTGCGCTGAAAGTGTCACACTCGGGTGCCGAGTGTGGAGCCTTCTGGCTTACTTCAGCTCCTGGATGCGGATGTTTTTCCACATCACTTCCTTGCCGACGGCTTCGGTCTTTTTGCCGATGCCATGCACCTGGAGAGCGATGACACCTTCTTTCGTGAGATCATCAGTGAAGTCAGCGGCGGCGATGCCATTGATGAAAGTCTTGATGCTGCTGCCACGGCACTCGATGCGGGCGGTGTTCCATTCCCCCTGTTTGAATGCCTTGCGCGCGGCTTCGTTGTTCTTCAGATCGAAGAGCCAGCCGCGGCGGCCTTCGTCATACACACCTCCGGTGTAGGCACGGGCGCTGGGATCGATCTCAAACTGGTAACCATGCACGCGGTCGGCGGGGAACTTCTTTTTCTTTCCGGCGATCTCCACCTCAGTCTCCTGAGTGTAGTAGTTGCTACGGAACTGGATGCCCGAGTTCATGGAGGGATCGACCTTGAACTCCAGTTCCAAGATGAAGTCGGAATACTTCTTCGAAGTACACATGAAGGAGTTTCCCGTGCCCGCCACCGTCTTCCCCACCACCGCGCCATCCTGCACGCGATACTCGGCGGTGCCGCTATGCTGCTCCCAGCCAGCCAGAGTTTTGCCATCAAAGAGAGGCACAAAGGCATCCTCGGCGGAGGCGGTGAAAGAAAGGGCGGCAAAGGCGGCGGCGAAGAGAGGGCGGTAGATCATAGGGGGCGGGTAAACGCAGCCACGGGGCTGAATCTCGCGCCTCTCTCCGGGAGCAGACTTTACTTCTTGTTCAAGATGACATCACCGAGGCTGAACATGGGACCGTAAATGGCATAGATGAGGAAGCCCACGATGATGCCGAGAACGAGCATGGTGAGGGGCTCGATGAGTTTGTCGAGAGAGGCCGCCATGTTGTCGAGCTCCTCTTCATAGTCGTCGGCGATCTCGCTGAGCATTTCTGTGCCTGAACCGGTCTCGGAAGCGAGTTCAATGAGACCGCAGAGATTCCGCCCGTCTGTACCGAGCCAGTGAGATTCGAGAAGGAATGCCTCGTGGAGATTGCGCCCGACGGTGATGTGGTCGCGCAGGCGGGTGAAGAATTCCTTGTAATGATAGTGCCAGGAGGCCGAGGCAGTGATCTCCAAAGCACTGGTGAGCCGAATATTGGATTCCGTGAGCATGGCCAGTGTGCGGAAGCCAGTAGAGGCGGCGGCCTTGCGGACGAGACTACCGATGACGGGGAGCTTCAGACAGATGTCCTGAGTCCAACGCTGGGCCATGATTTTGCCGAAATTGGAAAAGAGCATGTACAGACCGGCCAGAGGGAGGGCGACCATGTAAGGCTGGTGGAGGAAGAGATTGGACAGCCAGATGAGGATCTTCGTGGGCACGGGCAGATCTGTGCCGAAGCTGGCGAAGAGCTTGGCCATGGCGGGCACGAGCGTGAAGCTCATGACAATGACGACGACAACACCGAGGACCATGACGATGGCCGGATAGATCATGGCCCCCTTCAGCTTCTTGAGGGTCTTGGATGACTTCTTCTGGGCGATGCCGATGCGTTTGCAGACGCGGGCGAGCTGACCGGCCTCTTCACCCGCGAAGAGGAGGGAGAGGATGTCCGCGGAGAAGAGGTCTGGGAACTTGGCCATGGCCTCGCTAAACTTCTCCCCCTGAGTGATGGCATGAACGACATCGGCGATCATGCCCTTGAAGCGCGGTGAGCTGACGCGGTTGACCTGAAGTTTCAGGCCCTTGACCATGCTGATATTTCGCTCAAGACAGCGGCCAAGACCGGAGAAGAAGGCACCACAGTCTTCGGTGCCCGGCTTTGGAGAGGTGAGGATCTGGAGCTTTTCATCCACACCGCTGACGTCCTCAATGACGGCGGTCTCATTTGACGACATGCCACAGCCGAGGATGGCCTTGTCATGCGTATCAGTGACGACAAGGGTGATGGCCTTGTGCCCGGTATTGATGTTGGTGATGGTGACTTTTTTGAGCATGACCGTGGATCAGGTGGAGGGTCAGGGAGCAGCGGGTCGCAGACTGGCAGGAAGGCTGGGACGATAGACGCTCAGGGTGAGTGGAGATCCCTGAGATTCGGTCTTCGGGTTCTGGGAAATATTCACGGCAGCCGTGATGGCGGCGGCCTGCATGACACCGAGACTGGAGGGATTCGTGGTACCGAGCTGGATGATGGCGGGATTGCCGTTGATGATCTGATTGAGCAGCGCGTTGTCAGCCTGACTTGGCATGAGATTGGTCACATCCTCCGGGCGGAGACCTAGCTGCCAGAGGCGGCCCATGTTTTCCTGATAGTTACGCGTGACGGCTACACGCCAGGTCATCTCCTCCTGTAGCATGAGAGTTCCGGTGAGCGAGACCATGGCCGACATGCCGATGGCGACGACGGTGGATGCAGCGAGAACTTCAATGAGGGTGTAGCCGGAAACCCGGAGGGCCGCTGACAGTAGTTTGCATTGATTACTTCGGGTATTCACGGCGGTGTAGGGAGGAAGTAGGACTCCAGCCAGGCATCCCGCGGAAGCAGTGAGGCAAGAGTGGGAGCGGCAGCGGTCAGGGTGGGGACAGAGGCGTCCGAAACGAAGGTCAGGCGTGAGTGGTTGGTGCCGTCTGCGAAGTAGCGCTTGAAGGACCAGTTCGTCATGACACCACCGATCCAGCGGACGCTTTGACTGAGGCTGGAGGGGAGCTTCAGAGTGACGAGCTGGCCTTCATTGATGAAGACCATGCGCCAGTCATGGGATGCGATGCTGGCGGTGGAACGGACCCAGTTCATGTAGAGGCCGCGGTTGGAGGCGCGAGCGACCTTGAGACCGACGACGATGCGGCGGTTATTGTCATCGACAAGGGTGATGTCATTGAGCGGGCGGGATTCATCCTTGTCGATGGCGATCATGATAGGACGCATGGCCCCAGCGGACTCAAGAGTGGCGGTGCTGGTCTGGCCGAGGAGAACGATCTGATCGACGGAATTGCCACTGATGCGGAAGTGGGGGAGGTCTGGATGATCGAGCCGAATGTAGAGCGTGCGGATGTAATTGCGGCTGAGGCTGTAGTCGAAGGGAGGGTGCAACGGCATGTCATCCGGGTTGCCCGTGTGGTCCTCCATCCAATAGGGTGAGGCGGAGGTGCCGGTGCGGCTGAAGACATCAATCTCGACGAAGGAACCACGACCGGCGAGGTGCTCACGCTGCATGAAATGCCAGAGGGAGTTGTCGGGATTGAGTGAGTTGTTGACGACATTGAGGTGCCCGGCAAAGCGGTCGTCTGCATCTGCGGAAACAGGGCCGGTGGTGCTGGGGACTGCGGGGAGATTGGATGGCAGCAACTTGATGGCGGTGCCAGAGTCGTTCGTCGTGGTGCCGAGGATGGCGCGGGAATTGTAAGAGTCGTGAGATTGGATGTAGAGAGAGCGCGTGTAGAAGGGCAACTGCATGGGGCTCGGGGTGGTGCGCGCGAAAAAGGAGGCGTTGTCACGGATGACCGTGCGCCCTTCGACGACCCAGAGTGTGTTGCTCACAGCGGTGCTGGCGACTTCGATCTGGCGGCTGTTGTAGGAGCCGCCATCTGGCTTGCGGAAGTAGGTGAAGAGATCACCGGCGAGCACCGGGTTGTAGGTTTTTAAAAAGAGGTAGGCATTAAAGTCATCAACGGCGGTGAGGGAGGTTGGGCGTTTCAGCTGCTCAGTGCTGAGGTAGCTGCTCATGGGCCTCATGCCGGTGTAGTTAAAGGGGAAGACAGTGGGCATGGCCCCCGGTGTGAGGGTAGATGTGTAGATGTTCAGCGCGCTCCAGCCATCATGACTGCTGAGTCCTCCGAAGCTGGCACCGAGGGTGCCGGAGGTACCGGAGGTGAGATTGCTTCCGGGATCGAACGCCTTCTCCAAAGCACACTCCCAAGCGAATTGGCGCGAGTTTTCCACGGAGATGCGGCGCTTTAGAATGGTTTCCATGTAACTGACCTGAGTGCCGCGTGCGGTGAGAAGTGAAACCCAGGCGGTCATGAACATGCCACTGACAATCATGAGCAGAAGTGCGGCTGCCATAAGAGCTCCGCGGCGTGATGCTAGCCTGCTGGGAAGGGAGATGCGCATGAGGCGTCAAAGCGTGGGAAACATGGGCACGGTGAACATGAATGAAGTGATCCCGCCCATGTGATTGTAGGCTTGCCGGGGATCACGCGCAGGCAGCGTGGAGGTGCTGCGGGCGAGATGGCGGGCACCAGGATCCGGCCACCAAATGAAGTAGAATGGGCGCTCTGCAGCTTTTTTAAAGCGGTCAATGGTCGTGCTCTCGACCCAGGCGAGCCGGGTGGCCCGCTCAAAGGTGACGAAGAGTGGTGTAAAGCCGTCCGAGGCCCATTGCTCAGGACGATTCCGGTCTGGAGAAGGCAAAGAGGGTGGGTAGAAGACCTCGTAGCCACCAGAGAAGGCGAGCGAATAGGTCGTGCCGAGGGGATTGTCACTGTAGCGCTTCACACTGGCATAGAAGCCCTGAGGCTCGGTGCTTCCCGTGTAGCGGACGACGTCGATGTCATAAAGGGCGAGAACTTTGAGTTTGTTCTCCACTCTGCTGAAACCGAGGACGAAAATGGTGGCGTTCTCCGAAGGGACGGAGGAAGACGTGTTCAGAGGATTGCGATAGTCACGGTACGGGAACGTGACAGGACGACCGAGGATCTGATAGAGATGCTCACGGAACTTCTGTGGGGTGTCGAGTTCACCATGCTGCACTGGATTGTAGGAGATGGTGTGGGGTTTGTAGGTGTTCACGCCGTCACGAGGGAGGCAGAAAACAGCGGTGGCACCGAGGGTGTCCGAGAGGAAGGTCTCCCGCAATTTTTCCGCCTGAGCCATCATGCCATAGCTCGGTGCAGTGACGACATTGCGGCTGGTTCCGCTGGAGCCGGTGTAGGCAAAGGCGGCGGCCCTGGATGCGCCCAATTCGACGGTGACGAGGGCGCTGACTCCAGTGCGCATGCGGACGACGGTGCCGTAACCAACAACGATGCTGCCGAGAATGACGGCACCCAGAGCAAGCACGGTCAGCAGTTCCATGGCGGTGAAGCCTGGTTCTGTTTGAAGACGGGCTGACTGCGTCTGCTTCATTGGCCTTTGGCGGCGTGGTTGCCGAAGAGCATTCTCAGCACGGATGCCTCAGGGACATTGGCGGGAGGTGTTGCCTTCGTGCTGCTGCGTGTCGTGTCAGGCGGGGAGGGGGCAGGCTTTTCCTCCATGGCGACGGCCCTGACTGGCGGAGAATCATTCGGCAAAGGTCGGCTGACAGTCTCGGCGCGGGTAAAGGCGGAGATGCCCTCCATCCGCATGGTGCCGATGCCACCGCCATCAGCGGCGCTCGGACTCGGCATCTTGTAGCGCACATGAGGGGATACATCGACGTCGATGACAAATGGCTTCGGCGGCAGGCCGGTGGGCTTTTTTTCCACCCAGACCATCTCGATTTGAGTGGGACTGATGGACTTGACCTTGAGCTTCACCTGCTGGTCGGGCAGGATGTCCGGCACCATCTGACCCACCTCCAGCCTCATGCTGCCGAGCATGACACGCATGCCGTCCGGGCCGTTTCCACCGCCCTTAGCCGGCATCTGGAGGAGCATGTCGCGCACGCGATTTTCCTCAGTGTCGCCTTCTTTTTCATTTTGATCGGCGGCGGCCTCGAATGGGTTGTTTTCCTCGGGTTTGATCAGTTCGGGGGCCTTTTCCTCGGGGAGAAAAAGAGTGTACTGGACACGCTCATTGACTTCTTCGTCGGCGACTCCCAGGGGCGACTCCTGAGCCATGGCCACCGCTGCCAGAAAGGCTGGAATGATTGTGGTGAAAATAAGTTTCATGGTCACAGGTCAGGTTTTCTTTTTCTTGTCGGCGGTGTTTGTCAGATCAGCTCCGACATCGACGATGGGGGTCTCAATAGTCACATCCAAGCGGAGCTGGCGGACGGTGCTTCCGCCGGTGACGTTGCAAGAGGTGACGCGCGCCAGGGGAAGTCGCTTTTCAATGTCGCCAAACCAATTGAGCACTTTGGAGTATTCATCCTCCACGACCAGGGTGGTGAGTACAACCTTGGGGATGAATTTGTCATTGCGGCTGGATTTCAATTCACTCTTCCTGGATCTGACGAGAGTGATGCTGCGATCCCGCAGACTGATGTCAAAGGCGCTCTCGATCTCCTGCTCGGTCTGGATTTTATCCGCGTGCGGTGTCCAGGAAGCCAGGAAGCGGCGCAGCTCCTCAGTTTCCGCCTTGGTTTTCGCCGTCGCAATTTCCGCCATCTGGAGGGCTGCCTCGGCGGCGGTGGCCTCATCAATGGCAGCAGTGGCCTCGGCTTTCATGGCTGTGACCTTTTTGTGTACCATCTGGCCGCAGTAGGTGACGATGCCGATGAAGACCATCAGCACCACGCAGGCTAGTTGTTTAGGATTCATGGGAGGTGGTTTATTGTTCCTGGCGAACCAGGGTGGAGCGATATTCGATGGCTTCGCCGTTCTTGCTCTGCTGGGGCGAGAAGGAGCGGTACTGAAGTCTGGAGATGCCGGTCTCCAGAAGTCCGATCTCGGAGGCTGAACCGCCGTTGATACGAAGTGAGAGAGCCAGATTTCCCGGCACCTGCTCGCTGCGTTCGATGGTCATGTCAGAGAGTCTCACTTCGGGAGGCATGGCTCGGGCAATGGCGACGGTGATGGGTTGCACGTTGCGTGCGCCCTCGATCCATTTGGCGAGTTTTTCCGCCTTCTCGGTTTCCGCATCCAGCTTGGCTTTTTCCTCCTGATAGCGCGTGGTGGCTTCATCATGCTGACTTTTGCGCGCCTCGGCCTCGACCTTTTCCCGTTGGGCCTGTTTATAGGCCAGCCAGTCCATGGTCATGAAGTAGGCCGCGCCGACAAGGGAGAGGTAAAAGAGCAGCGGGATGGCCTTGAAGGTGTCCGGCAGGCGCTTGGATGTGTCGTTGCGCGGGGTTTTAAAGTCGTGGCAGATGATTTCGCTCATGGCGGTGGATGGGCTGTGATTAATGAGTGCCGAGAATGGTCCAGAGAAGGTCATCCTGAGTCATGTCGTTGGTGCCGAGCTTATCGAGGTGGGCCATCAGCTCGCTGCGGAACTTCATGTCCTGACCATCACTGATGAAATGAACCGGGCTGCCCTGCGGCATTTTCTGAATCAGCGGGGTGATGATCTGGAGGGATGTTTCAATGGCATCCGGGCCGAGGCCGCTGCGGCAGCGCAGCTCCTTCCAGACTCCCTCCTGCTGAATGAGGACGGCGATGGAGCCCTCACAGGACGCGATGACGGCCATGTCAGCCGGAGCTCCGCCACGCTTGATGTTATAGATTTCTCCGACTGCGTGCTCCAGCAGGGCAAAGAGACCACAGCAGACGCGCCCGGGACGGAGGCCGATGTTTTTGAGCACGTCCTCGGTGGTTTTGACCATGCTTTCCTCACAGGCAAGTAGCATGCTGGCGGTGGTCTCCGGGTGATGGCACATGGCGTAGCGCTTGCCACGGTCATACTTCGGCCCGAGGACGGAGCGCGGATTGGTGCGCAGGAGACTGGTGACGTTGTCACCACGCATCATGTTGTTTTCGAGGCTGATGATGAAGCGGTTGTTTACGCTGAGGGCGCACCACCCGCCATCGACCATCTGACGCCATTCATCGGCGCGCTGCGGGGCAATGTCGGAGAACTCCCCCTCCATGACGCCTCCGTCTTCAAAACGGCCCTTTTTGTTGATGGAACGCCAGCTTGTCTGGCTGCGGCTGACATTGATGAGCAGGGATTTATGCCCCTCAAAACGCTTCGCCCAGGAGACATTGGAGTCATCTGGCTCGGGATTGAAGGCCGCGAAGGTCAGAACGGATTTGATTTCAGCTAATAGCATAAATGGAGGTCAGGTTTTCGCGTTGGAGGTAGTCATAGACTTCATGTTCGGCATAGCCGCTCTTCTTTGGCTGTGTTGGCTTCCAGCCGTCTCCCATGCGGTTGTTCAGACAGCGCTCGAAACTCAGCATGCCGCGGGTGAAACCTGCTTCGAGCTCCTGCTCCAGGTTCTTGAACTCTCCACGGCGGATCATTCCGCAGACTGAGTCATAGGGGAGAAGCAGTTCATGGATGGGAAAGCGCTTCCCGCGTGATTCATCAAACAACAGCCGCTGGCAGAGAATGCCCCTGAAGCTGTCGGCGAAGGAGAGCATGGCATTCTCCATTCGATCACTCGGGATGAGTTTCAGATAGCGCTGCACGGTCTGCGCCGCGCTGGATGTGTGGAGTGTGGCGACGACGACGTGGCCGGTTTCAGCAGCCTGGAGGGCGATCTCCGCTGTTTCACCATCTCGGATTTCCCCCACCAGGATGACATCAGGTGCCTGGCGAAGGGCGGCGCGCAGAGACTTGCTGA
>CAYMHJ010000131.1:0-4311 GCA_964390165.1 uncultured Prosthecobacter sp.
GGCGCGAGCAGTTCGTGGCCTGGTTCGAGCCCACCTATCGCATCGTTCGTCTGGCCGCGCCGTTTTTCGAAAAGCGCTTCGCCGGCATGGACTGGTCCATTTTAACTCCCGATGAATGCGCGCACTGGGATGGCAGCGCTCTCACCTTCAGCCCCGGTGTTGCCAAAGGCGAAGTCCCCGACGCAGACGCGCACGATGATCTCTGGCGAACATATTATCGAAGCATCTTCAATCCCGCCCGGCTGAAGGTGCAGGCCATGCAGTCCGAGATGCCGCAGAAGTATTGGAAGAACCTGCCCGAAGCGCAGATCATCAAGGAACTCATCACCGGAAGCTCTGGCAAAGTGACGCAAATGATCGCCACTCCCGAGCGTCCCGTGAAGCCGATGCCGGACAATGCCTATCTGAAATCACTGCACCAACACCGCGCTGCTGGCGGAGAGTCGGGGAGTCGATGATCTTCAAAAGTCTCTGCTGGCGAACACAAACCCCGCCTGGAATTGCAGTCTGACTCAAAACGATACATGGGTGGTGGCGCGCATCGACCTCCTGTTAGTTTCATATCCGACTTTCGTCGGATACCGCCCTTCAACAGCTCATGTCAGCATGCCCAAAATCATGATCTTCCGCCTTCCTCGCCTCATCGCCTGCTGCACACTCCTGATGGCTGCTGCGGGACTGCACGGCCAGGAGGTGGAGCCAAAACATCTGGCGACGATTGAAGAGGTGCTGAAGTATGACATCAGCAAGGCAGAGGCCAAACCGCGCGCAGTGCGCGTGAAGGGTGTCGTTGTCGGTGTGAGCAGCCTGTTCAATTACTTCCACATGCACGATGGCCTCCGTGGTATCGCCGTTCGTTATCCGAGGAGGCTGGTACCACCGAAGCAGGGAGATCAAATCGAGGTTGTCGGTGAAACGACCGTGAACATCCATGACGGCCTCCGGATCATGCGCATTCTCGCGGAGGGTTTCACCATCAACGGCACCGCAGAGCTGCCACAGGCTGAGCTGATGGAGCGGGAGCAAATGCTCGCCGCCTCCGCGATGGATCAATGGCTGTCCTGTGAAGCGCGGATCACGGAGTGGCGCTTCAATGCACCTGACCTGCTGCTTCGTCTGGTGCTGCGTGACGGCGTTTATGATGCCTTTGTATCGTTGCCGGGAGCCACGGAACCGCCTCCACATCTCTTCGGCGCACGCATTCGGTTGAAAGGCATCGTGACTTTCACACCGGCGCTTGGACGAGTGCTTTTTGTGCCGGATGTGAAGCAGTTCGAGGTGCTGGAGCAGGGTGCCGACGATTCCTTTTCCACGGCGCTGGTTTCGATTTCACAAGTCAGGCAGCAGAAGACCGAAGTCGGAAAATGTGTTCGGGTGCGCGGCATCGCGCTGGGGCACACGACCGATGATGTGCTGCATCTGCGAGAAGGAAATGCCGCGCTTCGCATCCTTCTTCAGCAGCCGTGGAACCGCGCGGACAAACAGCGCGTCAATGTCTCCGCCGGGGATGAAGTGGAGGTCGTCGGCTTCCAGATCGAAGCGCATGATGGTTCTCTGACGACGGGTTACGATCTTCACGAATCTCAGTTGCGCGTTACTGGCCGGATGGAGGAGCAGAAGCCCGTGACCGCAGCTCTGAAAGACATCGCTAAAGGAGAGCACACGGCAGATCTGGTGGAGACACGCGGACGCCTGCTCACCCTTCAGCAAATTCCGCTGGAGCACGGCGAGTGGCGCACCACCATGCTCATCGAAGCCGATGGTGTAACACTGCCAGCCGCACTCCACACCCTGGGCCGCACTCCATTCGACACCATCAAAACGGACGACGACGTGCTCGTACGCGGGCTCGTGGAGCCTGGCAATTCAGTCGATCCACGCCAGATCCGGCTGTTGGGTGCCGATGCCGTGAAATCGCTCGGACTCTCGCCCATGGTGCGGGTGCGGCAGCTCTGGCTTTGGGCAGGGTCCATCTTCGTCGTGGTGCTCATCTTCAGCGGCTGGATCGCCGCGCTGCGAAAGTCCAACCGCGTAAAAACAGAAGTGGCGACCCTGCTCGAACAAAGTGTGGCCGAGCGCACGGCGGAACTCAGCAAAGCACAGACCGAACTCACCCGCGCACTGGCCCAGGAGCGCGAACTGGGAGAGTTGAAGTCACGTTTTGTCACCACGGTGAGTCACGAGTTCCGCACGCCGCTCGGCATCATCATGAGCGCCATCGAGCTGATGCGGCACTACAACGAACGCCTGCCGCAGGATCAGCGTGAGGAACTGCAGCAGGACATCTTCAATGCCACCCGCCTCATGGCCGAGTTCATGGAACAGGTACTGGTGATCGGGCGCGTGGAGGCGGGAAAAGTCGGCTGCAAAGCCGCGCCCTGTGATCTTCATATCCTCGCTGGCAAGCTCGCCGACGAAAGCCTCTCCGCCACCAACCGCAAATGCCCCATCACCTGGCATGCGGAGGGCGACCTCACTGGTGCAGTCGCTGACGAGGCGCTGCTACGCCACATCTTCAGCAACCTCATCACCAACGCCGTGAAATACTCGCCGGAAGGCAGCGAAGTCATCTTCACTGCACGCCGCGAAGGCAATGACGCCGTCTTCCAGATCATCGACCACGGCATCGGCATCCCCGAGGCAGATCGTAGTCGCCTATTCGAAGCGTTCCACCGATGCAGCAATGTCGGCGAGATCCCCGGCACCGGCCTCGGTCTCGTCATCGTGAAGCGCTGTGTCGATCTGCACGGCGGCACACTGCATGTTGATTCCGAAGTCGGGAAAGGCACCACCTTCACCGTGCGGCTGCCTTTGTTTATCAAACACCCCCCACGTCATCCGGCGAAGGTTGGATGACTGCTGCGCACGCTGAAGCCCAATCTCGCGGCAGTGATGTGCTGGTTTCAAGGTGTCTATGTGTCCGCATTGGTGGCGATGAGGAGTACGCGGGGGATGAAACTCGCCATCATGCTTTCAAGTTGCTCCTGCGCCATCCGTTCAGGCCCTCGCGGAACAGTTCGTTCTTCAGCTTTGTCCCCAAGCCCGTTCCCGTCGGTAGTTGCGCCTTTCCATTCGTTATGACCGGCAGTGTATCGACAAGCTTCTCGTAGAACGATCGAATATGCGCGCGCACCGTCTCCTGGAAGACGACATTGGCGGATGAAGCGGCGAGATGCAGGCCGCTGAACAACGTGAGCGGGCCGGTGCAGTCGTGAATCGTCGCAGGCACATTGAATGTCTGCGCCATGTCGATGACACGGCGTGTTTCGCTGATGCCGCCGTTCCACGTCGGATCGACCATGCAGTAGTCGCAGGCCTGTGCTTGCAGGACGCTGAGGTATTCCTTCCGTCCGAGCAACATCTCGCTCGCAGCAATGGGCAGACCGCTGCGGCGGCGGAAATCGGCCAGCGTCGCGGTGTTATCGACGCGCAGCACGTCTTCGAGCCAGAGTGGCTGGATCTCGCGCAAGGCCTCCGCGATGCGCAGGGCGGCGGGAAGCTGGAAAAAGGCGTGTCCCTCGATGGCGATGTCCATTTTCATGCCCACACGCTCGCGGATCTCGCGCAGCGGTTTCAGCGCCTCTTCCACATCGGCCCACGAAATGTGCAGGCCACCATTGCGATGTGCGGCACGATCAAAGGGCCAGAGCTTCATCGCCGTGATGCCTTCCGCGAGCAACTCCTCCGCCAGATCGCCCGCAGCGAAATGCGAGGCCCAGTTGTCCTGCAGCGGGCCTTTGGAGCCGATGTCGCCATAGCCCGGCCAGCCCGGATGACTCGGTGCATCGCTCGGACCCGTCACTGCGCCGTAGCTCGGTCCGCCGCTCGTGTTGTATACGGGAATTGCCTCGCGCACCGGCCCGCCGAGCAGGCGGTACACCGGCTGATTGCATGCCTGACCGAGGATGTCCCACAGCGCCAGATCGATGGCCGACAGCGCCCGCATTTCCGCGCCCGGATGTCCAAACGGCGTGCAGCGTTCATACAGGAAGCGCCAATGCGATTCGATCGCCAGCGCATCCGCACCGAGAAGGCGCTCCGCCATCCAATCATGAATCAATGCCGCGATGGCATGCGGAGTGTAATACGTCTCTCCGCATCCGACGAAGCCGTCCTCCGTGTGGATGCGGACGAGCAGCAAGTTTGGCATGATGCTGGACGGGATGGCAGTTTCGATGGCGGTGATGAGGGACATGAGATCGGAATAAACTACGTGGTTGGTGACGTAGTTTGAGCATGACACTCCGTCTCCTCACGCTTGCTGTTTTATTTGCCATCAGCTCCTTCGCCGCCCCTCCAGGAGCCACGCCC
>CAYMHJ010000131.1:4411-16833 GCA_964390165.1 uncultured Prosthecobacter sp.
CGCCCAAGCCGCCGAAGTCATTGGCACCACACGTTCCGGCGAGTTGGAAGGCCGGCGCGGCCACGCTGAAGGTCACGCCGCAAAAGATGCTGTGGATGGCCGGCTATGCGGCGAGGAAAAAACCGGCCGAGGGCAAGGTGCAGGAGCTTTTTGCCAAGGCACTGGCTCTCCAGGACGAGCAGGGGAACAAGCTCGTTTTCGTCACGCTGGATCTCATCGGCGTGCCGCAACTCATGCGCCGTGCGGTGGCAGCGGAGGCGGAAAAGCAGTTCAAGCTCCCGCAGGCCAATCTGGTCATGAACGCCTCGCACACGCATAGCGGCCCATCTTTGCGCACGGCCCCGCTGACGGAAAAAGACGATCAAAGAGCCCGCGATGCCTGGGACTACACGCAGAAGCTGCAAAGCGACCTCGTCGTCCTCATAGGCAATGCTTTGACGGACATGCAGCCAGCCCGCCTCACATGGAACAAGGCCCGCTGCGGCTTCGCGATGAATCGCCGAAAGGACTACACGCTGCCGCCTGACCATCCGAACGCCAACAAGGCTCCGAATCCGAATGGTCCGGTCGATCACGAGGTTCCGGCGCTGCGTGTGGAAGCCCCGGACGGCACACTGAAGGCCACGCTCTTTGGTTACGCCTGCCACAACACCTCCCTCGGCTTCTACAACTGGTGCGGCGACTACGCGGGCTTCGCTCAGGAATACCTCCAGGAGCATCGCCCGGGCTTCACCGCCTTGTTTTTGATGGGCTGCGGCGGCGATCAGAATCCCTATCCGCGACGCAGCGATGTCGTTCCAGGTGTCACCGATCTCGAACTTTCCATGCAGCATGGTCGCTCGCTCTCAAATGCCGTCGAGATGGCTCTCAGCGTCAATCCGCGTGCTGTGACCGGACCGATCCGTGCCGCGTATGAGGAGATCCCGCTCAGCTATGCCAACAAGAAACGCGAAGACCACGACTATCCCGTGCAGGTCATCAAGATCGGCAAAGACCTCACCTTCATTACCCTCGGCAGCGAGGTGGTGGTCGATTATTCACTGCGCTTCAAACGCGAGTTCGCGGGCGAGGCAGGTGTGTGGGTGGCTGGTTATTCGAACGACTACACCGGCTACATGCCCAGCCTCCGCGTGCTCAAAGAAGGTGGCTACGAAGCCGCCGCCGGATGGGCCGAGGATGTGGAGGACCGCATCGCGAAGAAGGTCCACGAAATGCACGACAAGCTTTAATCTCACTCCGGCTTCACTAGGCTCGTGCGGCCTTGCGCCGTGACCTCATACCAGCCGGGGAAACCACGCCACGAGACCTGGCCCTTCGCATCGCTCTTCAAAGTGACCTCCGTGCGCCACCTCTTGCCGATCCATTCTACCAGCACCTCGCCACGCGGACGGATGGACCAGTCTTTGGCCCATGAGGCCGCTTCCGGCTTCCAGTGGGAGCCTTCCCAAAAGCCCCACAGCAGAAAACTGGTGTAGGCCGGATGGCTGAAGACGGCGATAAGCACATCCCGCGTGTAGTCGGCAGCCAGCTCCTCATCCTCGGTGGTTACGACGTCGTATTCGGTGATGCATTGATGGGGCACGACCTTCGCGAAACGATCCGTCACATCCAGCAGATGCTCCGGCGAAGGCAGGTAGCTTTCGTGAAAGTGCGCTTGATTACCAAGTCCCGCGATATCGAAGCCATCGACCATTAGTTTCTCGATGTAGGTGAAGGTGTCATCACACTGCGGGCCGGGGCGGAAGACCTGATCCTCGTTGATGAAGAAGGGCCGTTTCGTGAGCGAGCGAGCCAGCGTGAAGACCTCGCGATCCAGCTTTTCGAGTCCTGGACGCTTGTTCAGCATGTACGCACCGCCCCAGGCGATGGGATGATTGATCACATCCCACTCGATGACGCGATCCTTCACAAAGGCCATGCGCTCCTTCACGCTGTCGAGCGTGCGCTGGCGGATCACCGCGTTGTCCTTGATGTCATGCAGATTAAAGGGAGTGGCGACCTGCATTAGATAATGACCGCGCACCGGAATGTGTCGCTCGGTGAGCCAGGCGAAGGCTTGATCCATCTCTGCGTTGCGTTTGGCTTTTCGGCCTTCGTCGAAGTCGGGTGCCCAGTTGCCGTCCTTGAGGTCGTTTTCGAAAACCACGATGCTGAAGAGCTGATCGACGATTTCACGATATCGACGGTCGTCCTCACTTTCGCCGCTGAAACGCTTCGCCACCACAGCGGAGCCAAAACCGAAGGCGTGACGCCGCAGCGAGAGCTTCATTTCCGTCTCAGCCAGCGGTTGGCCGTCACCGCCATTCACGACTATGGATAAATCCTTCTTCCGATGCTGTTCGATACGCTCCAGCGCCGCTTTGCGCCAGGGTGCATCCGGATCGCGGCCCGCGTAGGTGCGTTTGATGAGCTTCGCCTTCGGAAACAAGGCCAGATCCATCGTTGCCGGATACTTCAGCACGCGGATGCTCTCCACCTCGATGCTTTGCTCCTTGTGACCACACAGCAGCACCACCGCCGCCTTGTCCGTCGGCACGGCATCATCCGTCACAAACACCACCGGCTGCTCCGTCCACTCCCGATGAATGCCCACGCCAATCGTCGGACCAAATGAAGTGTAAGGCGCACCTCTGAGCTGAAGCTTCGCCAGCACCTCGCCCGACTCCGCCGTGCCCACCACGCGTGCTTTGATCATTGCAAGCACCCGCTCCTTCTTGGCGATCTCCATCGAAACCGGTGCCGTGAATTGGGCCGAGAAAGCTTTCGCCGGATCAGCCTTGGAGATCGTGATGCGCTTGCCCACAGGAAACGTTTCCACCTTGTCTGCCGGTGAAGCGCTCGCCTGCAAAGCCCCATCACCACGCACATCAATGCCTCCAGATGGCACATCAAGAGCCAGAGAAAATTGCCAGGAAAGGAGCAGCGTTAGTAGCCATGAATGCTTCATAGCTGGCATCCTTTGCCGGAGACTCGCTTGATCGCAAGCAGTTCAGCCGCAGTGAATGACTGCGTAAGAAGCTGGATGAATCAGCGCTGTGGCGGGGCAGGGGGTGGGCCGCCTTTGCCACTTCCAGGCGGTGGGCCTGCACGACGCTTTTCAGGATCTTCAGGCGTCATGCCGATGACGATGTCCCAGGTTCCCATCAGGCCTTCGTTGGCGGGTTTGAACTCGCGAATGACGGAGAGACGTTGAGCTTCGTCGCGAATGCTTTTGAGGATGCCATCCATCTCATTCTGCGGCTCGCCAGCCAGATAGAGCTGAGTGGTGAGCATGCGTTTGCCATTCTGCATCACGGCGATGTGATAATGCCGAGTGCGTCCGGTGTAGAGGCCGGGCTTGATGGTGCGGAAGCGATACTCGCCTTTCTCGTTCGTGGTGATCTTGCCAAAGCCCTGAAACTGAGGATCGCGTTCCTTGCCTTTTTGGGTGCCTCGGCTGTGGATGTAACAACCGTTGTTGTCCGCCTGCCATAGTTCGATCACCGCGTCGGAGATGGGTTTGCTATCGACATTGAGGAGACGTCCGCCGAACTCAGTCACGATGCCACCCGCAGGAGCTTTCCCTCCGACAATTTGTGTCAGATCGTTATCCAAATCGAGAGGCAGATGGTCCGGGTAATAAGGGCCTGCCGTCGCGCGAGGTGTCAGTGTGAGCGCCTCCGCATACACGCTGCTGGTGATGATTCCGCCAGTGGTGAAAAGCAGGCTCTGGAGCAGCTTGCGGCGGTTTTGCGGAATGTGGAAAGGATGAATGATCGAGTTCATGAAGGCCCGCGCTTTAACTTTGCCCGTCTGACAAAGTTGTGTGGCTTCTTCAGCCGCTCGGAGCCGCATCATGCCAGCGGATGAAGTACAAGACCCTGTTGACCTTGGCTGTGAGTCCGGCCAGTAAGCCCGTCATGTCCTCCCCCTTTGATTTTCTCACTCGCGCACGCTTGTACGGCATTGTTGATCTGGGTTACGTAAAGCCCGAACAGGTCGTGGAGATGACTCGTGCCCTTTGTGAAGGCGGCGTGGATATCCTGCAACTGCGGGCCAAGCGTGCGACGCCGAAGGTGGTGGAGTCGCTCGCCCGAGCCATGCAACCGGTGATGCGTGACCTCGGTGTGCCACTGGTGATCAACGATCATCTCGAAGTTGCCGCCGCAGTCGGTAGCGAGGGCGTGCACGTCGGGCAAGATGATGACTCGGTGGCGAAGGCGCGTGCTGTGGTTGGGCAGGGGATCATTGTCGGCAAGTCCACCCACAGTCTGGCACAGGCCGAAGCGGCGCAGGTGGAGGGTGCGGACTACATTGGCTTTGGTCCGCTTTATGCCACGGGCACGAAGCCCGACTACACACCCATCGGGCTGGCGGACATCACCGAGGTGCATCGCCGGGTCTCATTGCCCATCTTCTGCATCGGCGGGGTGAATTTTGGGCGCGCTCCTGAGATCTTGGCAGCCGGAGCGCGTCGGGTTGTTGTCGTGTCCGCCTTCCTTCTGGCCTCGGATGTCCGTGAGGAGGTGCGGAGGCTGAAGGCGATGCTTCCCTGACCTCACTCGGCCTTCTTCTTGCCTTTGCCCTTACCTTTTCCCTTGGCGGCGGGAGCGGGAGCTGCTTTTTCACCGGGTTTTGGAAGCGAGGCCTTCGCCGACTCCCATCCTGGGTTCAGAGTGGCCTCACGGATGCTGAGGTTCCGCAGATCCACAGACTGGCCGGACACGGTGAAGCCGGGTGATGCCTTGGGTGTTTTGAAAAGCTCGCTGCTGCCCCAGGCCACCATGTCATCCACTTTTCCCACCATGACGTCACCCACCATCTCCAGGCGGACCTTGTGCCAGGTGCCTGGCGTGAGGTCGGCGGGGAAGCGAGCGAAGACGACCGACTTGTCCGGCCCCTCATGGTCATTATCATCCCGCTGAATCGTCACCGATTTCGGTGTGATCATGATTCGTGCCATGTGGTCTTTCACTGCATTGATGGAAAGGCTCGTGCTGCGACCACCTTCAAATTTGAATTCATACTCGATGATGAAATCCTTCAGTTGATTCGGCAGACGGGTCACTGCGCCGTGCTTGTCCTCCTCCAGTTCAGAGCCCCGCCAGACGCCATCCACCAGCTCCCATTTTCCCTTCGCCGCTTTCCATGGGGCGGCGGGTGCGGTATCGAGCTTGCTTTCATAAATGGCCGCACCGGGAACGGCAAGCAAAGGGGCGTCGGCAGCCGGAGCAGAGAGAGTCAGGAAGAACAGGGGGGATATCAGAAGCGCGGGTTTCATGGGCGCACCGAAACGTCCGTGGGCGTGCAGTATTGCGGTGATATTTCCTTTCTCAGCAGTCTGCTTCACGATAAATATCGTATTTCAGATGAACAAAAGGCTCATCTCATCGACTAAACTCCGCCAGTTAATCCCATGAAAAACATGAAAAACATCGCACTCTCCCTTCTCACAATCATCTCCATCTCTTCCTGTGCCACTGGGCCGAATGCCCAGACAGGCACAGTCGTCGGTGCCCTCGGGGGTGCTGCTGTCGGTGGTATCATCGGCAATCAAAGTGGACGCGGTCTCGAAGGCGCGGCCATCGGTGCTGGTCTTGGTGCCCTCGGCGGCAATGCCATCGGCAACTCGCAGGATCAGCGCAATGCCCAGTATTACAATCAGCATGGCTATTACAATCAACGTCGGCCTGATGGTTATTATCCGAACGGCCAGCCTTACTATCGTTGATCCATCTGCTCACCAGCCTCCCCCCACGAAGCGGGACCTATTGCAGGTCGCGCTTTTTTGTTTCTGGGAACCGTGCCAGAGGTCAACTGATGAAAACCCCCGAGTTTGTCTTTGCCACCTGCCGCACCGGTTCCGAACCCTCCCTGAAGCGTGAGGTGGCCGCAAGACATGGCGGCTGGCTCACCCCGGCTTTCATGCGGCCCCAGCTCATTACTTGGAAGGCACGCACCGAGCCGCGTCCAGATTTCGAGCTTGAAGCCTCTTTTTCCGCCGTGAGCGGCTGGTCTGTGGGTATGGCGCGCAGTGTGGAAGAGGTCGCCACCCTCGCGCAAACACTGGCCATCGACATCGCTGCCGTCCACGTCTTTCCCCGCTGCTACTCGGAGGATGGAGTGGCCGATGATGTCTGGCATCAGATCGACCGCATCCAGGCTGACCTGATGCCGCACATCCATCTCGCTCCACGCGGGCAGCACATTCTTGATGTCATTGTCGGTGCGGAGACCGAGCCCTGGTTCATTGGTATTCATCGTCACAGTCCTGCGGCACACCCCAGCCCAGGTGCCCTCTGCCGGCTCAGTCTCCCGGACGAAGCTCCCTCGCGTGCGTGGTTAAAGATGGAGCAATCGCTCGCATGGCTAGGGCTCGCTGTTCCTGGTGCGCTGAATGGTAAATGCGCCCTGGAACTCGGGAGCGCGCCTGGTGGAGCCTCCTGGGCACTGCTCCAGCGTGGCATGAAAGTCATCGGCGTCGATACCGGAGCCATGGCCCCCCGCGTGCTGGCTCATCCGAACTACACTCATATGGCCATCCCGGCGGGTGAAGTTTCTCCACGTGATCTTCCTGCGCAGATCGACCTCCTGGCCTCTGACATGAATCTCCACCCCGCACTGACCCTCAAATATGCTGAGCGGCTCACCCATCTGCTTTATCCTCGCTGGCTCGCTCTCACGCTGAAAATCAATGACGCCCAAGTCGAGGCTCAGCTCCCCGCTCTGCTCCAGCAGGCTAGGCGGTTTGCTCCAGGCGAACTTCACGCGCGTCAGCTCCCTGCCAACCGTCGCGAGGTTACGGTTATCAGCCAGTGAGGGGTGGGATTGCTTTATTCCTCGTTGGCTATGACTTCAGGTGCTGTGTTGTCGGTTTTTTCGGGCATGACGAGTGCGGCACCTTTCAGAAGTCGGCAGAAATCTTTCTTCTTTGCCTGATGCACGGTGCCGACCTTCGTGGCCGGGTTCTTCATGACTTTGTATTGGATGGACATTCGCGCCCACTCAACGATGCGGATGTATTCATCGCCCTTTTTCCAGATCTGGCCTTGCTCGAGTTTCATGGAGACTCTTTGGCGCGTGATGACATGCCCTGCCATGAGATTCATGCGGTGATCGGGTGATTCCAGAATCGGAGGAGAAAAGCCCGTGAAATCCGTCCGGCTCCGCCGTAACCCTGGCTCGAACTCCACGCTCATGCCCTCCGTTCTTGCTCTCTTCGCCCATCCTGATGACATCGAATTCGTCGCCGCTGGCACGCTGCTCCAGCTCCAGGCGCGCGGCTGGGATGTCCACTACATGAATCTTTGCACGGGAAATGGGGGCTCGGTGCAGATGGATGGCCCTACGACCACATTGACTCGACTGGCTGAAGGTCAGGAGGCGGCGCGCATCCTCGGCGCTTCCTTTTATCCGCCGATCTGCGATGATCTGGAGCTGACCTACAGCGTGCCTTATCTGCGCAAGGTGGCATCCGTGGTGCGGGCGGCAAAGCCCAGCATCGTGCTGACGCATTCGCCTGCGGATTACATGGAGGATCATCAGAATGCCTGCCGTTTGGCCGTGACGGGTTCCTTTGCCCATGGCATCCCGAACTTTGTCTGTGACCCGGCGCGGGAGGCGTTTTTCCATGATGTGACGGTTTATCACGCAATGCCTCACGGGCTGTGTGATCCGCTGCGTCATCCGATCCAGGCGGATCTTTATGTGGACACGACGGCGGTACATGCCCGGAAGCGTGAGTCGCTGGCGGCGCATGTGAGCCAGAAGCACTGGCTGGATGTGAGCCAGGGGATGGATTCCTACCTGATAAGCATGGATGAAGTCTCCCAGCGGGTGGGGAAGCTCTCAGGAAAATTTGAGCATGCCGAGGGCTGGCGCAGGCACCTGCATCTGGGTTTCAGCACTTCAGAGATCGACCCGCTGCGCGATGCACTGGGTGAGCTGGTGGTGTGAGTGAAAAGGTCGTCTTGCCACGCGATGATGCCGGTTTAAGCCTCAGATGACATGATGGAAAAATGGGATGTGATCGTCGCTGGAGGTGGGAGCGCTGGCCTAGCCGCCGCTCTGGTGGCAGCGCGTAGCGGCGCGCGCACGCTCCTGATTGAGCGGCAGCAGCGTCTCGGTGGAATGGGGGTGAATGCGCTCGTGCATACCTTCTGCGGCCTTTTTCATCCCGATGTCTCGCGGCCCTGGGCCTGGCTGAATCCAGGTGTCCCGCAGGAGATCGGTGAGGCGATGATGACACGCACGGGGCAGTCGGCACCCGACCTGATGGGCCGTGTGTATGTGCTGCGGCAGAGTCCGGCTCTTTTTGCGATACTAGCGGATGAGTTATGCGCTGCGGAAAAGAATCTCACGCGCATGAACGGCGTAGAGTGGACGGCACTGCGGAGGCTTGATGCAGGCTGGGAGATCGAAACGATGAGGGATGGCACCCTGGAGCGGCAATTCACGCAGTCGCTGGTGGACACGACGGGTGACGCGACGGGTGCACGATTCCTCGGAGATGAGTTTTGGACACAGGCGGAGTCGGAGCGGCTGTATCGCCCTGCTTATGTGTGCTCGCTGCCGCGTGTGACGGGTTTGCATGATGAAACCTGGAGGCTGCGGCTCGGGGCGCAGATCGTGCGTGCAGTACGGGATGGTAGGCTGCCCGAAGCGGCGATGGGTGCGCAGGTTCGTGATTCGACGACTTCCGGGGAAATGTTTTTAACGATTGATCTCGAAGCAGGGAAGGGGGGCTGGAACCCCTTGGACTCCACGAAACGCGTGGAAGTGGAGGCGACGGGAGCAGATGTGGCGATGCGTTTATGGAACCTGCTGCGGGTGGAGCATCCCGATTTTCAAAACTGTCCAGAGCCGGTGATGCCGGTGCAGGCGGGCATCCGTGAGTCGGCGCGCTACATCGGGGATGCGGTGCTGACTGGTAACGAACTGGCTGCATGCACACGTTTTGAGGATGAGGTGGCACTCGCAGGGTGGCCGATGGAGATGCGCGAGAACGCTCGCGGGCCGAAGTTTCGTTATTTCGACCACCCGGAACCTGCGGGCATACCGGCGGCCTGTCTGCGAAGCGCCAGATTGCCTGGGCTGTTTTTCGCCGGGCGCTGTCTTTCCGCAGATCATGAGGCGTTGGCTTCGGTGCGTGTGATGGGCACATGCATGGCGACTGGTCAGGCCGTGGCGAAAATGGCACTGGCACAGGCGCGGATTGCATGATTGAGGATGCCTGCACCATGCGGCTGCTTTTTATCTCCAATCTCTTTCCCGATACTGTCCAACCCTGGCGTGGCCTGGACAATGTGACACTGCTGCACGCGATGCGTGTGCAGCGGCCAGATGCAGACATTCGCGTGATCTGCCTGCGTCCAGGGCATGGCTTCTGGACGGGAAGTGGATGTGAGCTCAAGCCACGCCCTGGAGATGAAGTTTTCCACCCAGTCTATGGCTGGGCACCCTATGTGCCGAAGTTTGGCGGGATGAATGACCGCCTCTTCGCGCTGGCAGTGCGGCGGGCTCTGTCAAAGCTGCCTGCCGGATGGAAGCCGGACGCACTGCTCGTGCCTTGGCTCTTCCCCGATGGCTGTGGAGTGAACCGAGTGCCTGAGCTGGCGGGCCTGCCGGTGGTGAGCGTGGCTCAGGGCTCGGATGTGCATCAGTATCTGGACAAGCCGATGCGGCGCCAGGCGATCCTGAATCTGGCAAAAAGTGCGCGGATCATTACGCGCAGCGAAGATCTGCGGCAGCGGTTGCTGCGTGCCGGGGCCGATGCCGGACGAGTGCGGGCGGTTTATAATGGGGTGGACACGGAGATGTTCCATCACGGTGATCCACAGCAGGCGCGAGCGTCTTTGAACCTTCCATGCGATGGCAGGCTGCTGCTTTTTGTGGGCAATTTTCTGCCTGTGAAGGGGTTGGACCTGCTCATTGAGGCGACGGCCCTCGCAGCATATGCGATGCCTGAGGCGTTGAGGCTCGTGATGATCGGCAGCGGGCCGCTTCAGGAGGAGCTTTCGGCTCAGGCAAAGCGGGCGGGTTTGCGGGAGGATGCAGTGATCTGGGCGGGCAGGAAGTCGCCTGCCGAGGTGGCACAATTCATGCGCTCTTCAGACGCTGTATGTCTTTCCAGCCACAACGAAGGAGTGCCGAATGTGCTGCTCGAATCGCTCGCTTCGGGGCGCGCATTCGTCACTACGGATGTGGGGGGCATCTCAGAAATACTGAACCAGGCACCGTATGGAGGCAGGCTGGTGGCAGGTCGGGAGCCAGGCATCTATGCCAAGGTATTGTTGGAGGTTTTGGCGAAACCACCGGATGCAGATTCGCTAAGTCAATATGCAGCCACCCTTGCCTGGCCGCGTTGTGCAGAAGTTTATTGGCAGGAGATTGGCAGCGCCTGATGATAAGAATTCAAGAACTAGCAAAATTGATAATACCTTGGTCCTACCTAGGTGAAAAAAATTTACCGCCGGAACATAAAGGGTTAAACGTGAACTCCCCAGCTTAGAATTCCCCATGATATCATTCGGCCAGACCCATTGGTTCTCCATCGTGCGCCGCGCGAACAGAGACGCATGGCTTTTTATTCTATCCTTCGCCGCAGCCAACTACATTCGCTTTGGCGAATTGTGGCGAATTGAAGAGTTTGCTTTTTCCGTCGGAGCCGGGGCGATCTCGCTCACCATCGCAGGCTACATCCTCGGCTTGTATTCGGTGGAAGTTCGTGGTGGTTCCCGTTTCGTGGCTCATGCCCTGCTTCTTGGCACAGCCTTCACCATCGCTTTTGTCGTGGCGACGCTCGTCGGGTATGTGGACTTCGGCACACGGATCGGTCGTGGATTCATGGCTCTGGGGGCGGGGATCTCCGTGCCACTGCTGCTGCTGCATCATCTGTGCATGTTTCACAAGCACCGCATCGCACCGCAGCGTGTCGCATTTGTAGCGGAGTCTCCCGATGAGATGGTGGAATATCTGCGCTTCCGGGATGTGAAGCCGAGAGGAATCGAGGTCGTGGGCAGGATCGACATCCGTGGTGCCGCCCCGAAGGGTGATCTTCTGGGGCGTCTGAAGCACGTCTCAAAACTGATCCGCCAGCATAAGCTCGACCGCATCGTCTTTGCCGATGCCAGGATGGAGGATGAAAACGCACGCACCCACCTTCGTCGCCTGCGCTATTCCGGGACGCTGTGTACACCGCTGATCAACCTGTGTGAGGAGTTCCTCCAGTATGTGCCATTGCACCTCGTGACGAACGAGTGGCTGCTGCACTCGGAGACTTCCCCGCGCGAGTTTTACTTCCGAAAAATGAAGCGCATCTGTGATGTGGTCACATCACTGTCACTGCTGGTGGTGCTCTCGCCCTTCCTGGCTCTCGGTGTGATGATCGTGAAGTTCTTCTCACCGAACGGGCCACTTTTTTTCACCCAGGAGCGCGTTGGCCGCTTCGGAAAAACCTTTCAAATTCTGAAGCTCCGCAGCATGCATCCTGACGCGGAAAAAGACGGGCCACAGTGGTCGGCAGGAGCTGCTGACCGCCGGGTGTTTCCTGGTGGAGCCTTCCTTCGGCGCTATCGGATTGATGAGATTCCCCAGCTTATCAACATCCTGCGCGGCGAGATGTCCTTCGTGGGTCCGCGTCCTGAGCAGCCATCCTTTGTAGAAGCGCTCGCCGAGGCACTGCCATTCTATGAGGAGCGGCACATGATTCATCCGGGGCTCACTGGCTGGGCCCAGGTCTGCTATCCTTATGGAGCCTCCACCGAGGATGCCCGCTGCAAGCTGGAGTATGACCTCTACTACCTCAAACATGCAGGCATCATCTTTGATTTGCTCATCCTACTGGACACTGTCCGTGTGGTCCTCGTGGGTGGATTGAAAAAAGATCCCCTGCGTCCGCGCTACACTCCGACCCTCGTTCCAGACATGCCGCCGGTATCAGCCGAGGCTGAGCACGACCAGAGCGTGGCCTGAGATAGACGAAGTTTTTTAGACAGGATGATTTTCGTGATTGTCCACGGGGAGGGAATTTGCCAAAAGTGGCATCATGAAACGTCGCGGCCCCCCCTCCCTCCGACTTGCCATGCTGTTAATTTTCACTTCTGCCTCCGCGCCCTCGGCTGATGTAGAGCTTGCGGCCGCGCTAGATCCGCTGCTGGACTTCGGTACTTTCTGGAAGACAACAACGGAAAAGTTTGAGACATTGTTTGTCCCTCGCGTCCAGCAGCAGGAGAAGCCGCCGCAGTTCGAATGGTTGACGACAATCAAGGACCGCGCCCGCTTCTCCCGGCAGATGTTTTCGGATGCGAAAACGACGCTCACGATCTTCGCGGGCGCGGTAAAGGTGGAGGAAGCCATTGTCGAGTTCGTGGATGGCGGGGCCGCGCGCGCCTCGATTTCCATCTACAACCGTGGAGATTCAGGCCAGATGGGAGGCGCGGAGT
>CAYMHJ010000132.1:0-16831 GCA_964390165.1 uncultured Prosthecobacter sp.
CGAGGTGTCCATCACGCCCATGTCATCGACGAGCATGATGATGATGTTTGGCTGGGAGGCGGCGTGAGTCTGGCAGGCCAGGAGAGCGATGAACGAGAGTAGAAGAAGGATTCTCATGAGCCATGAGAACGCGCAGCCCACCACTGACTTGCAGCGCAGGTGACGATGCTGCTCAGCAGCTCGTCGGCACCCGCTGCGCCAATTTGACGGCATGAGGGATGGCACCGAGCACGAAGCTCAGGCACTCCACCGCGCCCTGCGGCTTCCCCGGCAGTGCGATGACCAGTGCACGGCCCACCACCGCCGCCAGACTGCGGGAAAGGATGGCATTGGGAGTGATCTCCAGAGACTTCATCCGCATCACCTCGCCAAAGCCGGGGATCTCAACCCGCATGATGCTGCGGATCGCCTCTGGTGTGACATCACGCTCGGCGATGCCGGTGCCGCCCGTGGTCAGGATTAGTCCGCAGCCCTGGTCACTCAGCGACTGGATGGCCATCTGGATGGCCTTCAGATCATCTGGCACGATCACTTCTGCCAGGACCTGCCAACCGTAGCCCTCGGCTGATTTTTTGAGAGCCGGGCCTCCCAGATCTTCGTAGATGCCCTGGCTGGCGCGGTCGGAAATGGTGATGATGCCCGTGTTCATATCAGCCATGTGAAACAGCAGTCGCTCCAAATTGCCAATGAAAAACATCCGCCACGCTTGGCAAAGCCCGTAGGGGCTGGCAAAGAAGGTGCAAACGCCGCCATGCCAGCTCTCTCCGCAGATTACCTCAACGACCCCGACCTGCCCTGGCGCGTGCAGGTGGTGGATGAGATCGGCTCCACCAGCGATTCCCTGCGGGAGGCTGCTCATACCGGGGAGGGAGCTGGGCTGGTGCTTTTTGCCGAGTCTCAGACCGCTGGGCGTGGGCGGCGGCAGAACCGCTGGCTCGCCACGAAGGGCAGGGATCTGATGTTCTCCCTCCTTCTGCAGCCTTTGGCACCTGCCGCCCTCTGGCCACGAGTCACTACTCTGGCCGCGCTGGCCATCTGCCGTGCCATCGAGGCCGAGCTCCCCCTCCAGCCCCGGATTAAATGGCCGAACGATGTGTATGTCCATGACCGCAAGGTGGCCGGTCTGCTCGCCGAAGTAGTCGGCACACCCGGCGGGCTGATGCTCGTGCTAGGCATCGGACTGAATGTGAATACGCGGGAGTTTCCGCCGGAACTGTCGGATGGCGCCACTTCGCTTCTCGCCGCCATGCCACCCATGCCACAACCTTTGCTGGATCGTCATTCACTTGCCCGTGCGCTCCTTCTTCAGTTACACAGCCAGCTCTGCCGCATCGACGAAGGTTTCCACGAAGCCATCGCCGAAGTGCGCGAGCGGAGCTGGCTCCTCGGCCGCCAGATCCGTGCTACTGTCGATGGGTGTGAGCTCTTTGGCCGAGCCCTGGATCTGAATCAGGAAGGCCACCTCCTCCTCGCTCTGGCAGACGGCGGCATCATCACGCTTAGCAGCGCCGAAAATGTTCGCCAGGTGGTGTGACACGCATTTTGGCAAGTCAGTTGCCTGAAACCGGGAGGCGCGCCATACCTGAACCATGGTCATAGCCACCCCCACCATCGAGACCCGCGAGGAAGTCATGTTTTTCGACACTGACATCGGCGGCGTGGTCCATAACATCGCCTACCTCCGCATGATCGAGACAGCACGCACGCGGCTGGCGGCGAACATGGGAATGAAGCTCCGAGAGATGGCGACCACGCAGGTCTATCCGGTCGTCGTGAGGACGGAGATCGACTACCGCAGACCGGCCACGCTGGGGGACCATCTGGTCATCAGTGGACGTTTGGAGAGGCTGGAGCGGGTGCGCTTCTGGGTGGCATTTGAGATTCGCCGTGCCGAGGAGGACACGGTGCTCATCACCTGCCGCCAGTCACTCGCCCTCGTGCAGATGCCTCAGGCGAAGCCGCTGCGGCTGCCGGAGGACTGGATGGAGAGGTATTCGCACCTGTTTCTGAAGAAGGAGTGAGCCACTTCACACACGCGCCATGCAAAGCAGCTCCCGAACGCGGTTGATTTCAGTGGCTGAGGTTTTAGCGACGAACCCACGCGCATGGGCGAAGTGGACGTCGGGCTCTTTTTCGATGCGTGTGAAGTCGTAGCGCGGGTCGTCATTGTGACGAGAAAGGCCATAGCCTCCGCCACGGCGGTCGGGGTAGATGAGGGCGGCGGTGCTTTCCTGCTTCTCGATGGTCTCCAAATGGCGGCTGATGCCGGCGGAAGGTTCATCCGGGATGGGATCGACGCGGGGGAGGAAAAGAACCTCGTGATCCCCAAAGCTCCAGAACTCAGCGTTTGCAGCCACGAAATCGAGACGGCTGCGCAGCTCGCGCAGGTAGTCGAGCAGATCCTGGCCGATGTAGCTCATGATCTCCCACAGGGGCTCGCCTGGATTGAGTTGCCTGGCTTTGGCAAAGCGGCGGAGCACCGTGACATCGATCGGGGAGGTGAGCTTGTTCATCGTGCTGCGGTCCACGCCGAGCCACTGGGCGGTGACGTTGGGGCCGCGTGTGTCGAACCACTCGGCGGGCTCCAGCCAGTCACAGAACTGGCGCGCATCCTCATACACGCCGAGATGCTGTAAAACGAGGCTGAGGGCACAGATCGGCGGGTGATCGGCCGGGAACTGATGGTGGTCGAAGTTATGCCGCCCGGCGTCATGCTCGCCACCGACATCGACGACGGCGATGCTAGGATCGGCAAGGTCCACAGAAGTGGGTTCACGGCGCACGATGGGCACGCGATGAACAGCAGCGAGCAGGCAGCAGGCTAGCAGTTCGTCTTTATGTGCGCCGCCTGGGTGGGTGAGGATGAGGGAGATCATGAGGCAAGGTGGCGGGTTTTCGTTCATGTGTGTCGGCGGGTCAAGAGACGGCCCTCTCGCCGCGGAGGAGGAGCGGCCTATACCATGAGCAGAATGTGCTTGCTGCCCGGTGGATCATGACTGCATCATGAATGCCATGTTTATGAGTCGTGCCATCGCCGCTGCTACCCGTCTCTTCACGGGAGTTCGCCGCCTCACTGCCGCGCCACACGGGAATGGGCCAGCTATCTATTACGCGAACCATACCAGCCATCTCGACACCCTCGTCATCTGGTCCGCACTGCCCTGCGGGATGCGGGTGCAGACTTCTCCAGCCGCCGCAGAGGACTACTGGAGCACATCTGCCGTGCGCCGATGGGTAGCCAAGGAAGTGTTTCAGGCGGTGCTCATCCCGCGTGAAGGCATCACAAGGGACAACAACCCGCTCGACCGTCTCGCCGCCTGTTTGGAAGGCGGTCGCTCGATCCTCATCTTCCCTGAAGGCACGCGACGCAGTGATGGGCAGGTAGGTGCCTTCAAATCAGGCCTCTACCATCTTGCACGGCGCTTTCCGCAGCTTCCCCTCGTGCCTGTCTATTTGGACAACCTCGCGCGTGTGCTGCCGAAGGGCACGCTCCTGCCCGTGCCGATTATCGTCCAGGCGCACTTCTGCGAGCCGATCCGCTTTGATGAAAGCGAAGCCAAGCAGGCCTTCCTCGAGCGTGCTCGTGAAGCGATGCTGCATCACTGATTTCCCATGGACTCCGAAACCAAACTCCTGTTCGCCATCGTCGGTGGCATCCTCGTCGTGGCATCCATCCTCGGAGCCATTCTGGCAAAGACGGCGAAGAGCGACGGAGCGAAGAAGACCATCGCCAACTTGAACGCCCGCACGCGTTCGTGGTGGGTGATGGTGGGTGTGTTTTCCGCGACGCTGCTGATGGGGCCGAACTTCACCACGGTGCTCTTTGCCAGCATCTCCTTTCTGGCGATGCGCGAGTTCATCACGCTGAACAAAACGGACCGCGCTGACCACGAGGTTCTCTTTTGGGCCTTCTTCATTATCCTGCCTCTGCACTACTTCCTGGTCGGCATCCGCTGGTATGGACTCTTCACGATTTTCATCCCGGTCTATGCCTTTGTCTTCATCCCTTTCCGCCGCGTGCTGACTGGAGAGACCCGTGACTTCCTGGTCAGCACCTCGAAGATCCAGTGGGCGCTGCTCGTGTGTGTCTATGCCGTGAGTCACATGCCCATGCTGCTGGCGCTGCCGCTCAAAGATTACGCCGGGGAAAATGCCAAGCTGCTGTTCTTCTTCGTGCTCACTGTGCAGCTCAGTGACGTGATGCAGTACGTCTGGGGCAAGACCTGTGGCAGGCGCCCCGTGGCTCCGCATGTGAGTCCGAATAAAACTCTCGAAGGCACTCTGGGCGGCATCGGCACCACGGTGGCCATCAGCACCTGCCTGTGGTGGGCCACGCCGTTCACTCCATGGCAGGCGGCGCTGATGGCGCTGCTGATCTGTCTCGCGGGTTTCTTTGGCGGGTTGGTGATGTCCGCCATCAAGCGTGACCTCGGAGCAAAGGACTGGGGCGCCTCCATCGCCGGTCATGGTGGATTCATGGACCGTATCGACTCCCTTTGTTTCGCCGCGCCTTTGTTTTTCCACCTCTGCCGCTTCTTCTTCGGGACGGGCATAGACGCGCCTCCGCCTGAGTGGGTGCTGCGCTGGCTGGGGAGATGACAATCCGCCGCCCGGCTTGCGAATCAGCTCCCCTGAGGCAAATTAGCCGCCATGGAGAACTCAGCACTACAAGAAACCCCCGTCCGCCCCCCCGAAGGTACGGCGATCCGGCAACTCTCGGTCTTCCTTCAGAACCGCGTAGGCTCCCTTATGGCACTGACGAAGCTGCTTCAGGACAACAGCATCGAGATCCTCGGCATCTCCATGCAGGACACCACGGAGATGACGCTCGTCCGCCTCATTCTCAGTGACCCCGAAGGTGGTGGGATGCTTTTCATCGAGCGCGGCATCCCCTTTGCCGAGTGCAAAATCGTCGTCGTGGAGATGAACGAAGCCCGTCAGCGCCTCACGGACTGTCTTTCCACCCTGCTGGCCGCCGAGTTGAACATCGAGTTCTGTTACTCTCTGATTGTGCGCCCAAAGACCTTCCCCCTCCTCGCCATCCACTGCGATGACACCGACATCGCCTCAGACGTGCTGAACCGCGCGGGCTTCCGCGTGCTTTGCCAGGGCGATCTCAGCCGCTGAGGGCCGCTACCTGCGGATGTGCAGGAAGTAGTTCACCCCTTCCGGTTCCCATAAAATCTGCACCTGACCTTGCGTGGCTCCTGCCTCGACAGCCAGCGCCAGCAGCGTCTCGCGGCTGCGATGACGCAGGTTCCAGTGGCCAAAGTATTCCATGTAATCGCGGCTCGGATTGAAGTCGGAGAAGTTCCCCACCACCACCTCGCCGCCGGGCCTCGCCACCTTCATCAGTTGGCGCAGCAGATGCACAAAGAGACGGTCCGTAAGATAATCAAACAGCCCCGCCGACCACACGAGATCATAAGGCCGCGCAGGCACATGCTTCAGAACGTTCCGATGATGATACGTGATCCGATCCAGCCACGGCGCGCAGAGACCTTTGCCGTATTCGATCGCCCGCGCGTCCATGTCCACACAGTCCACCGTCACGGGCGCGTCGGGTTGATCGAGAAAAAACTCCCGCAGATCCCGACACGGGCCGCTGGCCACATTAAGCACATCCATCGCCGCGCCAGCACGAGCAGTGATGTGATCACGCATCAGTTGCTGGAAGTAGGCCTTCCGGTTCCGCACTGCCACGGGCGCAGCCTGTGAGTGGAAGTAGAGATCCCACAGCCGCTTCTGCGGGTCCGTATGAGTGTGCCGCGTGTAGATATGATCAATGATCTCGAAGTCGCCGCTGTAGCCATATTTCCGCTCCAGCGCCTCTGACTGCATCGTCCCGGATAGATAGCGTCTCGTCACATCCTGCACATAAGCCAGGACTTCACCCGAAGAGATTGCACCGCCACGCACCGCATCCGCGAGATGCCGGATCGCTCGGTTTAAAACCACATACTCGGGAGGCAGCGGGCCGCCTTTGACGATGAAGTCCTGGAGCAGGTCATCGAACTGGCTGAGCAGGTGTGACTCGCGCCGGAATAGAGCCGGGTCTTCGGCCAGAGTCATGGAAGCGATAGCGGACACGGAATGGAAAGCTTTTAAAATATCACCGCTCACGAACAGTCAGCGGAGGTGATTTATTAAAATAAGCAAACATTCAGGGAAGAACAACCTCCGAAGCACTCCAAGGCCAAGAGTTTATTTATAGAAATTCAACTCCCTTCAGTCATTCCCAAATTCACCAGTCCATCTAGCCTGCCGAGAGCCGACCAAAGCATCCTCGAGGTCTTTTTCAGTCTTCCTTTACCCTTCCACGCCCTTTTTTCACCTCTCCCCGGTTCCGTTTCTCCTTCAAAATCTTGCGCTTCAGTCCACGAGGTTTGGGTCGGTTTTGGCGGCGCACCTTCTCCTTTTCATTCTGCACGGCCAGACGGGCATCGCTCAGCGCCTTTTCCAGACGCTCGCAGAGTTCCACACGTGCCCAGTGGCGATTCATCACCTGCGAGCGCTCCTTCTGGCAGCGCACCTCCAGGCCCGTCGGGACGTGCCGGAGAACCACCGTCGATGACGTTTTGTTCACCTTTTGCCCGCCGGGACCGCTGCCGCGGATGAAGTCCTCCTCCAGGTCATCCTCTCGGATGCCGAGTTTCTTCAGGCGTCGGGTGAGCGCATCTTCGTCGGGCAAAGGCATGGCGGCGAGTCTAGCACGACTCTTCGCGGCTGGCACGAACGGTTTGACGAGCCCGAAGCAGCGCACTACGAGCGGGAATGATTCCAGCCCAAACCGTGTCCGAGCCCCAGGCTCTCCAGCCGTTCCTTTTTACGGCCTGGCCTGAAGTGAAGCGCACGAAGGTCAAGCAATGGCTCAAATACGGCGCCGTGCATGTGAACGACATCGTCGTCACCAAGTACGACCACGCCCTCGCCGCCGGGGATCGCGTCTCCATTCTGCCCACCAAAGCCCCGCCTCCGCCCACTGATGACCTCCCCGAAGGCGTCGCCGTGCTTTACGAAGACGACGCCATCATCGTCATCCACAAACCGCCCCACCTCCTCACCATGGCCACGGACAGTGAGAAGGAGCGCACCGCCTATTCCTTCCTGAATACCTACCTCCGCGACAGCGCCCACAGCGGTCGCGCCCGTGTCTGGATCGTGCATCGTCTCGACCGTGAGACCTCCGGCGTCCTCCTCTTCGCCAAAACCGAGGAGGCCAAAGAATTCCTCCAGACCCACTGGCAGGACTTTGAGAAACGCTACCTCGCACTCGTGGAAGGAGCCCCGCCGGCCAACTCTGGCACGCTCCGCGGCTACATCGATGAAAGCCAGCCCCACCGAGTCTTCGTGCGCAATGGTCCCGGCCCCGGTGCGCGCGAAGCCATCACTCATTACCGTGTCCTGCGTCATGGCATGGGTCGCACCCTCGTCGAGCTCACTTTGGAAACAGGCCGCCGTCATCAGATCCGACTCCAGCTCGCCGAGATCGGATGCCCCGTCGTCGGCGATACCAAATATGAGGCCAAATCCAATCCCGTCCGCCGGCTCGCCCTTCACTCTGCCCACCTCCGTATTGATCACCCGGAGACAGGCAAGTCCCTGACCTTCGAGTCCCCCCTCCCGCCCGAGCTGGCAAAGCTGCTGCCGAGCGAAGTTTGAGCCGCATCAGCGAGCCCATCGCAGATACCAATCACCTTCCTGCGGCACGCCTTCCCTCTTGTTTCCTCACTCGTCTGCTCCCATGCTTCGGGTCATCACACTTCCATGCCCGACACCGCCACGCTTCTTATCCACTGCCCGGACCGCCCAGGTTTGGTCCATGATGTCACGGGATTTATCTTCTCCCATCGCGGAAACATCATCGATCTCCAGCAGCATATCGATCCTGACCAGGACGCCTTTTTCATGCGCCTGGAGTGGAGTCTGGAAAACTTCACCCTGGATAAAGAGGAGATCCTCTCCCGTCTCCAGCCCATGGCACGGCGTCATGAAATGCAGATGCGTCTCCACTTCGCCAGCCAGCGCAAGCGCATTGCCCTGTTCGTCACGAAGGAAAACCATTGTCTCTACGACCTCCTCGCCCGCCATGAGGCAGGCGACCTGCCGGTGGACATCCCCCTCATCGTGGCCAATCACGACACCCTCCGCCCTGCGGCAGAGCGTTTTGGCATCCCCTTTCACCACTTCCCGATCACCAAAGAAAACAAGCTGGAGCAGGAGGCCGCCCAGATCGAACTCCTGAAAAAGGAGCGCATCGACACTGTCGTGCTCGCCCGGTACATGCAGATCATCAGCCCGGCCATGATCGCCGCCTTTCCCAATCAAATCCTCAACATCCACCACAGCTTCCTGCCAGCCTTTGTCGGTGCCAAGCCCTACCACCAGGCCCACGCACGAGGAGTCAAAATCATCGGGGCCACCAGCCACTACGTCACCGCCGACCTCGATGAAGGCCCCATCATCCATCAAGATGTCATGCGCGTGAGCCATGAAGACACCGTCCAGGATCTCGTCCGCCTCGGGCGCGACCTGGAAAAGACCGTCCTCGCCAAGGCTCTCTGGTGGCACGCTCGGGATCAGGTGCTCGTTTATCGAAACAAGACCGTCGTCTTCGATTGAGTCGGTGCAGTTTGGGCTCGCCAAGTCACAGGTTTCCCTTTTCCCTCTCTTTCAGTGCGCCCCACCTCTTTCACCCTCCGACTCGTCGTCGTCTGGACCCTGCTTGGTCTGGCCACCTCGATTTGGTCCCAGTTGCAGGTGCTTTGGATCATCGCGGGCACTGCCTTCCTCCTCGCTGCACTCATCGACTGGCTCACGCTGCCAAAAGCGGACCGACTTGCGCTCACCCGCACCCTTCCCGGTCGTTTCGCACTTGGAGTGAAAGACCTCGTCACCCTCTCCCTCCGCCACACTCTGGCGCGGCCACTGCACGTCACCGTCCACGATGGCCTGCCCGCCGAGGCCGAGGCTGTCGGCCTTCCCTGGACTTTGACACTTCCTCCCGGCGAACCCGTGGAGCTCTCCTACGAGGCGCATTTCACCCGCCGAGGCCAGCACACCTTTGCCCCGGCCCATGTGCTCGTCAGGTCCAGCTTCGGCCTCTGGCAGCGGCTTTACCGTCCCGGCTCGCCGAGTGAAACGCGCTGCTACCCGAATTACGAGCCCATCGTCCGCTACACCCTGCTCGCCACCGCCAACCGCGAAGAGCAGATGGGCATCATCAAACGCCGCCGCCGGGGTGCCACGCTCGATTTCCACCAGCTCCGCGACTACCAGGACGGCGACGTGCTTTCGAAAGTTGATTGGAAGGCCACCGCCCGCCGTCAGGTGCTCATCAGCCGCGAATTCGAGGAACAGCGCGATCAAAGCGTACTCCTCGTCCCCGACTGCGGCCGCCGGATGCGTGCCATGGATGGCGAGCTCAGCCAGTTCGACCACTGCCTCAATGCCATGCTCCTCATCTCCTACATCGCTCTCCGCCAGGGCGACGAGGTCGGAGTCGCCGGATTCGGCGGCATCCAGCGCTGGCTGAAGCCCGTCAAAGGCCTGCCCGCCATGCCACGCCTGCTGAACCACCTCTACGACTACGAAGCCACCACCGAGCCCAGCGACTTCATCGAGGCCGCCGAGCGCGTCATGGCCCTCCAGCGCCGCCGCGCTCTCATCATCCTGCTCACGAACCTCCGCACCGAGGACACCAGCCACCTCAGCAAAGCCGTCCATCTTCTGCAAAAGCGCCACATCGTCCTCGTCGCCACCTTGCGCGAAGCCGAGATGGAAACCCGCGCCGCCCGTCCCATCGCCAATATCCAGGACGCCCTCAGCTACGGCGCGCTCAGTCATTACGAAAGCCAGCGAGCCCAGGTCCTCCGCACGCTGGAGGCCCGCCACATCCCCACCGTGGACGAAACCGCCCAGCACCTCCCCATCGCCCTCGCCAACCGTTATCTCGACCTCAAAGCCAGCGGCAGGATTTGACCCGCGTGTCTCCGTCCTTGACGCCTGCCCACAAACCTTCACCATCCGCGCGCCATGCCGAAAACCAGCCTCACCCCCGCCGAAGTCAAAGCCATGCTCATCCTCGCCTGCGATCGTATCATCGCCGCCGAGCCCCAGCTCTCCGAAGCCGACCGCAACCTTGGTGATGGCGACCACGGCCTCGGCATGCAGCGCGGCATGACCGCCGCCAAGGAAGGCCTCGAAGCCGGTGATGTCGAATCCGTCGAGAAAGCCTTCGTCATAGTCGGCACCAAAATGATGAGCAGCATGGGCGGTGCCTCAGGAGCCATCTTCGGCACCTTTTTCCGCAATGGCGGCAAAGCCCTCGCTGGCAAAGACAGCCTCGACTCCGCCGGTCTCGCCGCCTTTCTCCAAGCCGGAGTCGATGGCGTGAAGCAGCGCGGTGGAGCCGCCGTTGGCGACAAAACCGTCGTCGATGCCATGCAGCCCGCTGCTGAAAAAGCCGCCGAAGTCGCCGGGCAATCTCTCCCCGAAGCCATCGCCGCCGTTAATGCCGCCGCGCTCGGTGGACTCGAAGCCAGCAAGGCCATGGTCGCCAAGTTTGGCCGTGCCAAAACTCTCGGCGAAGCCTGCATCGGCTTCCCCGACGCCGGAGCCATGTCCGTCACCGTCATCATCGGTGCCTTCGCCGACTACATCGCGGCTTGAGCCGTCTGAGGCTGGCTAAACTTCGCCGCCCATGTCCGACGCAGCACCGCTGATCACCCAATGTCCGACCCTTCACCGGGATCGCTTCATCGTCGTGATCAACAAGCCTGCAGGCGTTCTTTCGCATCCGAATTCTGCCCGGCTCGATCCGAAGAATCGCGCCGCCTTTGAGGGCAAGTATGATCTCGAACGACGCTGCTTCGATGGCCCGGCGGGCAAGGTCTGGCTCATTCACCGGCTCGATCAGGATACCTCCGGCGCTCTCCTCGCCGCCTTGGATGAAAAGACCGCCGAGCGCTGCCGCGCCTTGTTTGAAGAAGACGCCATCCAAAAGCATTACCTCGCCCTCGTGCGGGGTTCATTGCCGCCGAAAGGCACCTGGCTGGATCACCTCGGCACCGCTCGTGCCGGTGGCAGCGTCCGCACCCAGGTCATCAAAGGCCGCCCGCCGAATGCCGAACTGCGCTACGAGGTCAAAGCCCACCATGCTCAGGAGCGCCTCAGCCTGCTAGACATCCATCTCATCACCGGCAAGACCCATCAAATCCGCGTCCAGGCCACATCCCGCCAGCATCCGCTCCCAGGCGATGACGTGTATGGCGACTTCTCCATGAACAAACGCCTGCGTCAGTCGCTCGGGCTGAAGCGCCTCGCTCTGCACGCCCATCGCCTGGAGTTCAAGCACCCCGCCTCCGGCTTAAAGACCGTCATCGAAGCTCCTCTGCCCGAGGATCTGGCGGGTGTGTTCAATGCTCTCGGCTTTGCCTGCTAACTCGGAGGCGTCTCCGGCGTATTAGCCTGCCCATGAATCCTCTCCTCGATTTCCATCTTCAGCAGACGCGCCGTCAGTTCTTCGGCCAGACCGGATTGCGCGCGGGAAGCATCGCTCTGGCGTCGATGATGGGGCGTGACATGGCAAACGCCGCCGTGGCGCAGGTGCATCCGCCGCTGCCTGGCCTACCCCACTTTGCTCCAAAGGCGAAACGCCTCATCTACCTGCACATGAACGGCGCTCCCTCGCAGCTTGATCTGTGGGATCACAAGCCCGGCTTGCAGGCCTTCTTTGACAAAGACCTGCCGGAGAGTGTGCGCAACGGCCAGCGCATCACCACCATGACCAGCGGCCAGTCGCGGTTGCCCGTCGCGCCGTCGATGTTCAAGTTTCAGCAGTATGGCCAGAGCGGCATGTGGGCCAGCGAGCTGCTGAAGCACACGTCCAAGATCGTCGATGACATCGCGCTCATGCGCACCGTGCACACCAGCGCCATCAATCACGATCCCGCCTGCACCTTCGTCATGACCGGCAGTGAGGTGCCGGGAAAGGCCAGCCTCGGTTCATGGCTCGCCTACGGCCTCGGCAGCGAGAGCAATGACCTGCCAAGCTTCGTCGTCTTCACTCCCACCTTCCCCGCCGCCAGCCAGGCGCAGGCGCTCTTCACCCGCATGTGGAGCAGCGGTTTCCTATCCAGCAAATACACCGGCGTGGCCCTGCGTGGTCAGGGAGACCCGGTGCTCTACGTGAAGAACCCGCCCGGCGTCGATCCCAGTGATCGCCGCACCATGCTGAATACCCTGAGCAATCTCAACGAGATCAACCACGCCCGCATCGGCGATCCCGAAATCCAGACGCGCATCGCCAATTACGAGATGGCCTTCCGCATGCAGACCAGCGTGCCGGAGCTCACCGATCTCAGCAAGGAAAGCAAGGCCACGCTGGACATGTACGGCCCCGATGTGAACCGCGCCGGCAGTTTTACTCATAGCGCCATCATGGCCCGCCGACTCATCGAGCGCGGCACGCGTGTGGTGCAGATCCTGCATCGCGGCTGGGATCAGCATAACAACCTGCCCAAGCTCCTGCGTGGCCAGATGGAAGACACCGATCAGGCCACCGCTGCCCTCGTCATGGATCTCAAACAGCGCGGCCTCCTCAATGACACGCTAGTCGTCTGGGGTGGCGAGTTTGGCCGCACCGTCTATTCCCAGGGCACCCTCACCAAAGACAACTACGGGCGCGACCATCACCCGCGAAACTTCTGCATGTGGATGGCCGGAGCCGGAGTCAAAGGCGGCACCACCTACGGCGAGACGGACGACTTCAGCTACAACATCGCGAAGGACCCTGTCCACATCAACGACCTCAACGCCACCATCCTCCACCTCATGGGGATCGACCACAGCCGCTTCAGCTTCAAATTCCAGGGCCTCGACCAGCGCCTCACCGGCGTGGAGGAGCACCATCCCGTGAAGGGCATCCTCTCTTGATGATTCAAGCTTGCACAATCTCCCGGACACGCCTATCACGAAATTGTCAGGGGCCGCGGATGTCCAGCTCGCGAACCCCGCCAGGTCCGGAAGGAAGCAACGGCAGCATGCCTGTCCATGCTGCGGTTCCCTGACACTTATTTTCTCAAATTGAAGCTGCCTGAGCCTCCGAGAAATCCGAGGGGCAATTGTTTTTCGTATTTCCAATGCCTCAGACCATTAACGGGCGAAGAACGATGTGCTAACATTCATCACTTTCCTCAGCCGTGGGCCAACGTCGGCAGCTACCTTTTTCTTCATTTATGGGCATTCCAGGATCTGCTGGACACAAGGCATGTTTTCACAAAGGCTGATTCACCTAGCTAGTATAGCCACCCCATGCGTTCCCTCATCCTCACTTTCGCTTACTTTACTGCCTCCCTTTCTGCCCAGGATACGTCTTTGCATGAGTACCTCATCGACTCTGAACCGTGGAAGGAGGCGGCTTCTGGTTATGCCTTTACCGACGGGCTTTGCGTCGATGCAGCGGGGAATCTTTTCTTCACGGACGTGAAGGCAGGGAAGGGGATCTACAAGTGGGATGCCGCGACGGGGAAGGTGGATCTTTTCCTGGATAATCTCCCTGGAATCAGCGGTCTGCAAATCGGGCCGGACGGGCGATTCTACGCCTGCCATAACAAGGAGCAGCGCATCATCGCCATCACCATGAAGGGCGAGGTGGAGGTGCTGCTCACCGGCGTGAAGTGCAATGATCTCGTCGTGAGCAAGAAGGGGAACCTCTACTTCACCGAGACCCCCACGCAGATGATCCATCTCATCACGAAGGACAAGAAGCACGTCGTGGCGGATCAGGGCCGCGTGGTGAAGCCGAACGGCATCACGATCTCCCCCGATGAACGCACGCTCTTCGCCTCCGAGCATGGTGGGAAGCATGTCTGGGCCTGGCGGATCGAGGACGACGGAACGCTGACCAGCGGTGCGCCCTTCATGACTATGTGGCTGCCCGTGGGCAAGGAATCTGCCGCTGGCGATGGCGCGACGACGGAGTCCAAGGGGCGCGTCTTTGTCACCACGGAACTCGGCATTCAGATCTTCGATCCCGCCGGGCGTCTGGCAGGCACGATCTCGAAGCCCGTGGCTGATGGCAAGGTGGTGAGCTGCGAGTTTGCCGGGAAAGATCACGACCTTCTCTTTGTAGCCGCTGGAGACAAGCTCTTCAGCCGGAAGCTAAAGGTGACGGGCTATTTCCGCTGAGGTGGTCGTGGCTTTTGACAAAGGCACTTTCTAATCCAAAATCCGATATCTCCCCTTATGAAACAACACCTTATACTCTGCATCGGATTCCTTGCGTCGTTGACGCTATTCATGTCACAGGCTGCGGCAGCTGCGGTGACCTTTCCGCCGTCAATGACGGGAGCCTTTGAAGCGCTGCTTGTGGAGGGCGATGAAGAAAGCGGTCTTCCTGCAGCCAAGGTGGAAATCAATGTCTTGAGCACGGGGAAATTCACTGGCAAGCTGACGTTCACTGAGAAGACAAGCCCTGCACTGACCGGCACGTTTACGCTCAGTGAAGACTCTAATTCTGCCGACGTCGTCAATGGCTTGACGCTGAAGCGCACGGGGCTTCCTGATCTGAAGCTGGAATTGAAGCTCCTCTCCACGAGTGTGCTGGAGGCTAGGCTGAGTGTGCCTTCTGCTCCGGCGACGCCGCTGCGGCTATCCACTCAAGGTGTAAAAATCAAGACATACGCCGTGAAGGAACTCAGCCCTTGGGCCAATTTATACACACTGTCCCTCAGCTATCCCACACCCACTGGTGCGGCCAATCCAGCGGGGCACGGATATGCTTCAGTGAAGATTGATGCCAAGGGTATCATGACTCTTACCGGCAAAACGGGGGATGGGATTGCCCTGACTGGTAAATGCTTGCCAGCAGCAGATGGCAGTTTCCGCGTTTTCCTGAAGCCTTACGGGGCGGCTGTGTCCGACAACTATCTCACGGGCTGGCTCATTTTAGAATCTCGCAGCGACAACAAGTTTCACATTCCGACAGGGTCCACAGCGAGCGAATTGTACTGGAGAAAGCCTGCCACCAAGCCGTCTGACAAGCAATACCGCAGTGGTTTTGGCCCGCTGGCCGTCGCGCCGGTGTTGACTCCATGGACCGCGCCGAAGGCTCCCCAAACGCTTGGCGGTATACTTGGCATTGATCCTGGTGAAGTCTTTGACATTGATTTCAGCAGCGCCTTTTCCACCACGACCTACGCTGCAAGGACTCCGGTGCGGTTGGGTCTGACCGCTAAGAATTTATTGACGGTGGCTCAGGGTGGATCTGGCTCGCCTTCGCCCTTTTTACCGGCTAACTGGTCCAAGTTGTTCAGCATCAAGGTGAATCCTGCCACGGGAGTGCTGACAGGCAGCCTTACCCTCTACGACGAGATCAGCACGCCGCAGCCATTCCCGAAGCTGCCGATCGTCAAGAAAATCACCCGCAAAGTGATCCTCGAAGGTGTTTTGCATCAGTTGCTCACCCTTGATGCGGGTGACTTCGCGCACGGGTATGTTTTGGTGCCACCGCTGGATCCGAAGACCGCCACGCAAATCTCGGGTGCTTTCAGCTTCAATGGCCCGGTGGTGGCTGATCCTCTGGTTGCTGCCTCGGCGAACATCCCAGGCACCTACACCGTCCAGTTGACCCAGTTGCCGAACGGTGGTCTGCCTTTGCCATCCGGCATCCCTGCCAACAACGCGACTGTCAATTTCAGCATTTCCAGCGACCTGAAAACGATGGTCTTCAATGGGCGGACTATCCCGCTTACTGGTGATTCCAGGCCTGTGTCCCTAGTTTTTGGTGATGCGAAAAAGTCCCCGACCAACAACCTCACTGTTATCGCCTTTTTAGATTTTTCAGGAACGGTCACCCACCTTTCCGTCATGTATTTCCAGGCCAGTAGGCCTTTGCCAAAGCAAGTCTATTTCAACACCGTTAATGGATCTGTCGTGAAACAGGTGCCTTGATTGCGCCTCGTGAATGGACCTATAATCTAGCCCTTCGCATTCACCTGCGAAGGGCTTCTTCTTTTGGGGAATGCCATGCTCTGACTTGACCCAAACGAGCGCCATGGGTATCAGGCGAGCCAACCTTTCCCCAATCCCATGATCAAACTCACCGGTATTTCCGACGAAGCAGGCGCATCTCTTGATGTGCAAATCCAGGCCCACCAGGAACTCGGCTGGGATAGCATCGAGTCCCGTGGCGTGGAGTTCGATGGCGTGAAGGGGAATCTGCACGAGATCCCAGACGCCGTTTTCGACAAGGTCGTGGCTCGCCTGGAGGAAAAAGGCATGAAGGTCAGCGGCTTTGGCTCGCTCATTGGCAAGTGGGCCAAGAAAATCGCCGACGACTTCAGCATCACCGAGATCAGCCGCGCCATCCCTCGTATGCAGAGGCTGGGTGCCAAACTGATCCGCGTGATGAGCTACGCCGTCTGCAAGGACGCTGATGGCAAGGATCTGGAGGAGCAGTTCGCCCCCGAACGCATCCGCCGCATGAATGAAATCAACAAGCGCTTCGCCGATACCGGACTCACGGTGGTGCATGAGAACTGCATGAACTGGGGCGGCATGAGCCCCTCCTATGTGAAGCGCATGGCGGAGGCCGTGCCAGGCATGAAGTGGGTCTTTGATACGGGCAATCCGGTCTTCATCGACGACCGTGACCGCCCCGGCCAGAAGCAGGACGCCTGGGAAATGTATCAAGCGGTGAAGCCCTTCATGGCTCACGTTCACGTCAAAGACGGCATCTGGGACAAGACCAAGAATGACGCCGTCTATACCTTCCCCGGTGAAGGTGAAGGCCAGTCGGAGCGCATCATGAAGGACCTCGTGGACACCG
>CAYMHJ010000133.1:0-16586 GCA_964390165.1 uncultured Prosthecobacter sp.
CCCTGAAAGTCTGGCAGTAGCGCTGCTACAGACTCCAAAGCCTCGCGCGCGATCTGAAACATTTCCTGCCCCTGGGGGTAGGCCACGAGTTCCGCCTTGTTCTTCGGAAAGGCGCTACGCCCCACGTTTTTTCCGGCAGCGTTGAATTTGGCGTCAATCGTGTCGCCCGTGCAGAGCTTCAAAATTTCGTCCTGAGGCTTCCCTTTATCCACCAGTCGGGACCAGATGTACCCTGTCTCCTGCTGGGCGATAGCGGTGAGCAAGTCCACGGTATAAGGAGTACCGGTCACGGCGGCTTGTAACTTGCTGTGGAAAGTAGTTTTGAACCATTTCAGGGATTCCGCGAGTTTCATGGGATGGAAGTGCCGGCTGGCAAAATGATCAACCGGATTACCGAGACTCCATTAGCCAATATTTTACAGGTGCTATCAAAAGGTTTGCCACCAGAATGATGTGAGCAGGTGAAAGAAATCGATCATGCTCATGGTGGAGTGCGCCCATCTTCCGGAGACGCACCCCTTCATGTTGCAATTTAGTTAGGCCAGACGCACATCGATGTCTTTTTCCAGGAAGGTCCAGAGATTTTCCAGGGAGGCGGTGACGCTGGCTTTGGCAGAGGCGAGCTCGGCTTTGCTGAGGCTCTGCCCGGCTGGGGGGACCTGGCGGGCGAACATGTAGTATTTGATTTTGGGCTCGGTGCCGCTGGGGCGGACGGCGAAGCTGCGGCCGTCGGCGAGATCGACGAAGAGCATTTTCTCGGTGGAGACGGGTTCGCCTTCTTCGTCGAGGATGCCGGGCTTGCGGAAGTCGCGGACGGCGGTGACGGGGCTGCCATCGACCTCGGTGGGGGGATTGGAGCCGTAGCTGTCGGCGAGTTTGGCGATCTGGGCGGCTCCGCTGGCGCCTTCGAAGGTTTTGCTTTGATTCACTTCGAGGAAGTAGCCGACGTCGCAGTAGACTTCGTCGAGGAGGCCGGTGATGGTGAGATCGCGACTGGCGGCGTAGGCGGCGAGTTCGGCGAACATGACGACGGCACCGTTGCCGTCTTTGTCACGGCTGAAGTCGTCGCCCATGTAGCCGTAGCTTTCTTCGCCGCCGAAGACGAGGAATTTGCTGTGGGCGAGGCGTGCGGCGCGGGAGTCGGCGGCGGTGAGGTCGCGGTAGGTGGCGAGGATTTCGCAGGGGAGGGCGGCTTCGTATTTGGCGAGCTTGGAGCTGATCCATTTGAAGCCGGTGAGGGTGTTGACGCACTGGACGCCGAATTTGGCGGCGATGGTGTCCTGCATGGGGCTGGTGACGAAGGTCTTGAGGAAGACGGCGTTCTTTTTGTTGGCGTCGTTGAGGATGCCGAGGTCGAACATGGTCTTGAGGCGATACCAGCCCATGAGTGCGCCGGTTTGGTTGCCGGTGAGGAGCTGCATTTCGCCCTGGTCATTGCGGACGCCGACGCCCATGCGGTCGCAGTCGGGGTCGGTGCCGATGACGATGTCGGCGCCTTCTTTGTTGGCGAGATCGACGGCCATTTTGAGGGCGGGTGCGTTCTCGGGGTTGGGGGATTTGACGGTGGGGAAGCGGCCGTCGCGGATGTCCTGCTCGGGGACGGTGAGGAAGTTGAAGCCGAGTTTTTTCAGCAAGACGGGGACGAGGACGCCGCCGGTGCCGTGGAGGGCGGTGAAGACGATTTTGAGGTTCCTGGCTTTGTCGCCTTTGAGGAGCTCGGGCTGGAGCATCATGGTCTCGACGCGGGCGAGGTAGAGGGCGTCCATGTCGGCACCGAGGATGGTGATCTGACCCTGCTCGGCGGCGGGGAGGGGGGCGTAGGCTTCGTCTTTGAGGGCGTTGACTTCTTTGATGATGCCGGTGGCGTGGGGCTCGACGATGCCTGCGCCGTCGCTGAAGTTGACTTTGAAGCCGTTGTCGTGGGCGGGGTTGTGGCTGGCGGTTAGCATGACGCCGGCGTCGGCGCGGAGCTGGCGGACGGCGAAGGACATTTCGGGGGTGGCGCGGCAGTCGTCGAAGAGATAGACGTTGGCGCCGTTTTCGGTGGCGATGTGGGCGCAGCGCTGGGCGAACTCAGCGGAGAAGTGGCGGGTGTCGTGAGCGAAGACAATGCTGGGTTTGCCACCAAGCCCGGCGGCGGCTCGGTAGGCCTTGGCATAGGTAACGAGGCCGCGGGTGGCGCGGCCGACGTTGTAGTAGTTCATGGCGTTCGTGCCGACGCAGGGGTGCTCGGGGCGCTGATCGGCAGCAGCGGTGCCGCGCTCGGCGGCGGTGACGATCTTGCCGACGGTGCGTCCACGGAGGCCGCCAGTGCCGAACTTGAGGGCCTGGAAGAAGCGGTCATTCAACTCGGCCCACTGACCAGCTGAGGCGAGCTCTTCGATGCTGGCGCGATAGACGGGGTTCGTGCTGGCGGCGAGGAGGGCCAGGATGTTGTCGTGGCTGGCGGAGAGGAGCTGACCGGTGTCAGTAGCGGATTTGAGGGTGGCTTCGAGGGACATGAGAGTGCTGAGAATAGCGGTGGCAGGCAGCTTGGCAATACCCGCAATTGTGTGGCGATTGACCCAAATGTGGCGGAAACCCCCCGGAATCGGTCTTAGTGAAGCCCCTGAATTTCAGCTTGCCGAATTATCTGTCTGTACTACTGTCGCGCTCCTTGTCCCGGACAGCGTTTGTATTTTGAGTGAGAGTGGGGTGCGCCCCGCTCTCTTTTTGTCTGGGGACGGGATGATTTTTATGACAAGCGAACTCAAATCACTATTCGAATACTACGAGAAGGAAAAGGGCATCGACCGTGGACGCATGGTCGAGGTTCTTTCCCTGGCGCTGCTCGCGGCTTCGAAGAAAAGCATCGGACCCGCCCGTGAACTGCGCATCGATATTGATCCTGATAAGGGCACGATCCGTGCCTTTGCCAAACTGATTGCTGTCGAAGAAGTCAAAAATCCCTGGGAAGAATTGCCGATGAAAAAAGCGCTGATCCTGAAAAAGGACGCGCAGCCCGGCGACGAGATCGATATCGAGGTCACCCCGAAGAACATGGGCCGCATCGCCGCCCAGACAGCCAAGCAGACCATGATGCAGCGTGTGCGAATGGCTGAGAAGGAGAACCTGTATGACGAGTTCAAGGACCGCACCGGCGACGTCATTAACGGAACCATCCGCCGTTTCGACAAGAGCGACGTGATCGTGGATCTCGGCAAATTTGAAGGCGTGATGCCAAACAAAGAACGCGTACCGACCGAGGAGTATGCCACTGGCGACCGCATGCGCTTCTATGTGAAGGCCGTGGAAAAGGAAGGCGTGCGCGGTCCTGAGATCGTGCTCAGCCGCGCCCATGTGAACTTCGTGCGCCGCCTGTTCGAGTTTGAGGTGGCCGAGATTGGCGACCGCACCGTCGAGATCGCCAGCATCGCTCGTGAGCCTGGCTACCGGACAAAGGTGGCCGTGAACAGCGCCGACACAAAAATCGATCCCGTAGGCGCCTGCGTGGGCCTGAAGGGGAACCGCGTCAAAAACATCGTTCGTGAGCTCAATAACGAAAAAGTCGATATCATCCGCTGGTATGCCGACCCGGTTGAGTTCATCAAAGAAGCACTGAAGCCCGTCAAGGTGCTGAGCATCCAGCTCACGCCTGATAAAAAAACCGCCCGCCTCACCGTGCGTGAAGATGAGCTGTCCAAGGCCATCGGCCGTCGTGGCCAGAACGCCCGTCTGACCTCGCGCCTCGTCGGGCTGGAGCTTCAGATCGAGCGTGATGAACATGCCGAAGAGGTCTTTGAAGGCCAGATGGACACCGCTGCCCACGACCTCGAAAAAGCCCTTGGCATCAACCTCGAAACCGCCCGCAAGCTCGTCCTCGGTGGCATGGGTGATCTCAAGCTCCTTCGTCAGGTCGAGCTCGAAGACGTCAGTGACGCCCTCGCTGGTGACGACCTTCTCGCCAAGCAGGTTTACGAGCGCATCCAATCCTACAACCCATCTGGAGAGTAGCCATGAGCCTCTCCGTCTCCATCCTTCACCCCGCCTCTCCGACAGCCCCTACCGCCGCTCGCACGACGCTTACTTTCACACATGCCTCCCCGTTCCTCTTCATCGAAACCCAGCCCAGACACTCCCGACAGCATCGCTGACGAGGAAGTGCTGGAGAGCGCCCCTGCCAAGAAAACGGCCAAGAAAAAGGAGGTGCTCTCGCTGATCGAGGAGGAGAAGCCGAAAGGGAAGACAGCGCCACGCAAGGACATGAGTGCAGGCACACTGCCTCACATCGGAGTGAAGCCGGCGAAAGTAGTGGCAAAGCCAGAGCCGGAGCCAGAGCCACCAAAGAGGACGCTCGATGATGCCAAACGCGAGGCATTGAACCTCTTCGAAGAGGACGAAAAACCCAAGGTCAAACGCGTCCGGACAGCCGATGCGTCCGCAGCAGTAGGGCTGCGTCCCATCTCCATGCTTCGTCAGCCGGGCCCTGCCGCCACCGGCCCTGCGCCTGCTCCGATCGTCGTCGCCGCACCGAAGCCCGCCGAGCCCGCCGCTCCCGAATTCGAAGTCAATGAAGCGGGTGAAAAGATCATCCATCTGAAGCCGCCGATCATCGTCAAGGATCTGGCTGAAAGGATGGGCCTGCGTCCCTTCAAAATCATCGCTGATCTGATCAATCTGAAGGTCTTCGTCGCCAATGCGGACAAAGCCATCGAACTCGAAGTCGCTGAAAAGATCTGTGAAAAGCACGGCTTCAGACTTGAGCGCGAGAAGCGTGAAAAGGGGGCTGGCGTCCACAAGGTCGAGGAAGTCATCATTGAGCCCGTCGCCCAGGTCGTTGAAGAGGTCGAAGAGGAGAAACTCGAACTCCGCGCACCCATCATCACCTTCATGGGTCACGTCGATCATGGCAAAACATCCCTCCTGGATGCCATCCGGAAAACGCAGATCACCTCCGGTGAGGCCGGCGGCATCACCCAGCACATCGGTGCTTACAGCGTCTTCCATGATGGCAAGCCCATCACCTTCATCGACACTCCTGGTCACGCCGCCTTCTCGGCCATGCGTGCCCGTGGTGCGAACGTGACGGACATCGTCGTCCTCATCATCGCCGCCGATGACGGCATCATGCCGCAAACGCGCGAAGCTTTGAATCATGCCAAGGCTGCTGACGTGCAGCTCATGATCGCCATCAACAAATGCGATCTCCCATCCGCTAACATTCTGCGTGTCAAATCACAGCTTCAGGACATGGGCCTCGCCCCTGTGGACTGGGGTGGTGACATCGAGTGCATGGAAGTCTCAGCAAAGACCGGTCTCGGTATCGACAACTTGCTCGAAACCATGGCCCTCCAGGCCGAAGTGCTCGAACTCAAGGCTGATCCGAAGGCTTCCGCCCGGGCCACCGTCATCGAGTCCAGCATGGTCGCTGGCCGCGGCCCCGTGGCCACCGTCATCGTCCGCCAGGGCACGCTCCGCGTCGGTCAGCCCTTCATCTGCGGCCCACACTGGGGCAAGACGAAGGCGCTCATGAATGATCGCGGCGAGCCCATCAAGGCAGTGCTTCCGGGCATGCCAGTCGAACTCGTCGGCTTCAGCGATATGCCGCACGTCGGCGATGAAGTCGTCGTCATGGAAAGCGAGCGCATGGTGAAAAAGCTCAGCGAGGAACGTCTCGAAGAACTGCGCCAGAAGAAGCTCGTCACCCGCCGTCGTGCCACGATGGAAGATCTCTTCGCCAACATCGAAGAAGGTCAGAAGAAAGTCTTCAAAGTCGTCCTCAAGACCGATGTGCAAGGCTCCCTCGAAGCCATCACCAAATGTCTCAACGACATCGAGAGCGACAAGATCAACCTTCGCATCCTCCACAGCGATGTGGGACCGGTAAACGAGTCAGACGTGCTCCTCGCCTCGGGTTCCGACGCCGTCATCATCGGCTTCAACACCAAGGTCGAAAACAAGGCTCTCACTGCCGCCAAGCGTGAGGGAGTGCAGGTGAAACTCTACTCCATCATCTACGAACTAATCGATCAGGCCAAGGAAGCCATGACCGGCATGCTCGATCCGCTCACCCGTGAGAAGGTCATCGGCCACGCCAAGGTGAAGCAGGTCTTCAAGGTGCAGAAAGGTTACGTCGGCGGTTCCCAGGTTACGGATGGCCGTATCGACCGCAAGCAGCGCGCACGCGTGCTGCGCGGTGGTCAGGCTGTTTACGACGGTGGCATCGAGACACTGCGCCGCTTCCAGGATGAAGTCCCCGAAGTCCGCAACGGCCTCGAGTGCGGCATCAAGCTCCACGGCTTCAGCGATTATGAAGAAGGTGACGTCATCGAATGCTACGAACTCGAGAAGATCGCCCAGGCCCTCTAAGACATCATGTCCCAGCGCATCCCAAGAGTGAATGAACTGATGAAGCGCGAGCTCAGCACGGTGCTGGAGCGCGGCTACCGGTTTGATGGCGTCGTTCTCACCATCCATGAAGTCGTCACTGCGCCGGATCTGCGCCAGGCATCTGTCTGGGTGGGGGTGCTCGGAAAGGCAAGAGACGAAGCGGCCATCATCGAAAAGCTCAACAAAGAGCGCGGCAACATCCAGCGCGAACTCTACAAGCGTGTGAAGATGAAGCACAGCCCACAGCTCTTGTTCCGCCTGGATAAAACCATCGAGCGTGCCGTTGGCCTCATCAACGCCATCGACAACCTGCCACCTCCCCTGGCCGACCTGGAGCCTGGGGCAGAGCCGGTGGATTACTTCAAGAAGTGATCCAGCCAGACATCATCCGAGCTTTAGTTCGACGACTTCTTGGTTTCCAGCCGTAGCACGCAGACCGGTAAGTTCCTTTACGGCTCCTGCTTCGGGTTCGGAGATCCGGACGTTGTAGTCACCTTCGGCGAACACATGAGGCTGCCATTCCGCTGAGTTCAGTCGCAGGGCATAGACGAGTTCGCCAGATTTGGCGTCGATGACCTCGACGACGGCGTTTTCACTGTCGGCGATCTTCAAAGTGGGAAGCTGGGCTTTGGCGCTGCGGCCGTATTGATCACGCTCGGTGGATTTCACTGGCCATGTAGGGAACTGCGCGGCTCCGATGCTATCGAAGGGCCAGCATTCGCAGGTGATGGTGCGCTGCTTTTTATCAAAGCGGACCATGCCGAAGCCGGAGGCTTTGTCGGTCATGTTCTCCATCGTTTCTTTGCGTGGTTGATGAGAGCCGTTCTTCACGGCGAGCACGCTCATCGGATGGCCGAAGTGATCAATGAAGTCGCCCGTGAGACCTTGGCCTGGCTTGAGCTTGTTCACCTTCTCCGTCGGCTCCCACCAACGTGGATAGCCGACATTCACTGCGGGTCCAGCAAAGGCCACGCCGGCATCGCGAGGCTCATCAATGCCGTAATGCACGACGGCGGGCAGGTGCTGATCTCCGGCGAGGTGGAAGGCGTGGGCTTTGCGAATGACACGAAGCGCGGCATTGCGGGCCTTTTGCGGCCAGCCGTTTTGATCGTAGTCCATGCGCAGGACTTGTCGCTCGCCGCCATGAGTCGTCGCCATGCCAGTGAAGATGGTTTGGGAGATCACAGCCTTCATTTTAGCACCCTGCCAGTCGCGCACCCAGCGCTCCAGGAACTCCATCTGCTTGCCGCCGAGAAGTTCAAGGCCCTCGATGTCCGAGAGCTTCGGGTCGGCATCGGGATTGATCATGTGATCGGGGCGCTCATCCGTGGGCGGCACATTGCCTTCAGGCGCAGATTTAAACTGACGATCCGCCAGGATGGCAAAGCTGATGCCGCCGTAGGTCATCGAGCCATAGTAGTTCGTGATGCCTTGCTTGCAGGGCTTCGAATCATAGGCGTCGGGGTGATGTGCGGTCTGGGTGCGATGCACCACATTCACCCAGTCAGCCATCATCTGATAGCCGCCCGCTTCCTGGCTCTTCGTCTGCGCTTCACCGCCGACACCCCAGAGGTTGCCTTGATAAACGTCGTGATCATCGGGTAGTGAAACGCTGGGGCGATCCTTCGTCAGGTCACGCCAGGTCCAGCCGTGGAAGTACCACTTCCTCAGGTAGTCGATGATCGCAGGTTCCAGCGGATCACGCTGCACGCCATAACCAGCCGTGCTTTCGTAAAACTGATCGCCGACGAAGGCCATCATGTCGGGGTTCAGCTTTGCCACAGCGGCGACATAAGGCGCGTTCGGGAAGGCGGTGTGGATGTTGCAGGAGATGTCGGCAACGCTGAAATGATCCAGCGCGGATGGATCACGGCGGATGGTGCCGGTGAGGTGATGCGTGTGATTGCCGTCGCGTGTCTTGAGCACGTAGCTGAGGCGGTAAGGGATGTCCTGGCTGGTATCCCAATCCGTGATGCGGAAGCTGGCGGTGCGTGCCTGAGCGTGAATTTGCGCGGTGGAGATGACCTTCCAGCCCGGACCCTCTTCGATCTCAAAGCGCACCTCCCGAGTGTCGTCTGCGCCGAGCGGTGGCATCTGCGCGGTCATCTTCATGATGCCGCCGCTAAGGGTGTAGTGATTGAAGAGCAGCGGCCCGAAACGGTGCGTTTTATCCACCGCAACCTTGCTGCCGCTGATCGTCCAGTCGCTGAACCAAAAGAGGCCATTGCCAACGTCTTTGCCGACTTCGGCCTTTTTCTTCTTTGCATTCTGGCGTGGGCCTTCGGGGCCGAAATTGCAACCGATGGCGAGATTGCCGATGAGCTGATTGGGGCGCAGGTCATCCTTCGTGAGTTGGCCGAGCACGCGGTCATCCTTCGCATCCAGCACGATGAGCTTCATGGCATAGGCGCTGCCCTTTTCATCGACGCTGAGTAGTAACTTTACGCTCTCGACATTACCGAGTTCAAGCTTGGACTGAGGCTGCCGGGCATCGCCAAAGAAGAGATCACCTGCTGCGGTGAAGCCGACATCCCAGCCGGAGGAAAAAGCGAGGTTGTTCCGGTAGTCACGGAGCTCTGGGTAGTCCCGCAGCGTACCGAGGATGCCGATCTTGAAACCCGCGCTGCCTTTGCCATCACCCGTGAGTTTGCCGCCGCCCACTCGCCCAATGGTGACGCTCATCTGGAGATCGCCCTTCCGGTCAGCCAGTTCACAAGTCAGCACATGCACGTTGCGATTCGGCTTGGCGGCGATGCACTCCGCACGACCTTCCCGCACCTGCCAGTCCTGCATCGGATTGGCCCAGACATCCGCGCCGAGCCAGACGCGGTCGGGGTCATTCCTCCACTGGCTGACAAAGTGCGCGGGCGCGGATAATGCAGAGGCTGAAGAGGTCAGCATGGCACCGGCGGCGAGCGCGGTGGATTCGGCGATGAATTGGCGGCGTGAGGTTGGCATTGTGAACCCTTCAACAGCGGGCCGCACGTGCGTCTTGCACCCGGATTAGCGACGCCACTGATACATCCAGCGTTCGGAGATGGCTTTGTCACCGTCTTTGAGGTCGCAGGTCATCTCGACGAGATTCGTCGCCGGCGGCACATCGATCTTGAAGAAGGCCCGCCAGCCTTTGGTTTCACGATTGTACATGACACGTTTGTCGAGCACTTTGGCGTCGCCGTTGCTGATGGTGACGTCGATGTCTGGCACCCAATCCTGAGGCTTGTCGGGGGTCATCGCACCCTTGGTGAAATCGACGACGTAGAGGTGGTCGTCACTATCCATCACGAAGCCACGGCGGGTGGAGGTGACCTTGCCGAGCAGGCCGGGCAGATGCTCCTCCAGCCAGGCGAGGCGGTATTCAAACTTCAGCGGCTCCTGTGCTGTGGTGGGCAGCACGGCGGGCTTCCACATGGCGACGATGTTGTCCCAGGTCTCCTCGCCGGTGGAGAGTTCGACGAGTACGACGCTGCCCTTGCCAAAGCCGGTCTTCGGCTCCACCCACACGGCCGGGCGGCGATGATAGACAGCTTCGAGGTCCTGGAAGTTGTTGAAATCACGATCACGCTCGGCCAGACCGAAGCCCTTGAGTTTGTCGGTATCGAGGATGCTCAGGCGGAGGTCGCGGCTGACATCCAGCGGACGCCAGATGGAGGGGCCGCCCTCGATCTCGATCTGGAGGCCGTCGCTGTCATGCACCTCGGGGCGGAAGTCGTAGGGCTTCGGGTGGCTGTTTTCGCCGAACCAATACATGCTAGAGAAAGGGGCGATGCCTAGCATTTCGACTTTTTGGCGGAGATGCAGCGTGGCTTTGACCAGCGTCTCCGTGGTCTTGCCGGGCATGACATCAAACTGATAAGCGCCAGTGATGCTGGGGCCGTTCAGCAGGGCGAGAACCTTGAAGAATTTATCACCCGGCTTCGGTGGCGCGAACCAGAAGTGGGTGAAGTCGGGAAACTCCTCGGGCTTGCCGCCGATGGTATTCACCGCTACTCCACGGGCGCTGATGCCGTAACCGAGCTCGGTGGTGACGGCGCGGTAGTAGCTGGCCCCCATGAAGACCATGAACTCAAAGGGCTTCTTCAAAAGCGAGTCAGGGGCCAGAACGCGGAAGCCCGCGTAACCGGCGGGCGGGGTGATTTTTTCCGGCACCTTGAGGTCGTCGTAGTCGAAGTACTTTTGATCGAAAGGTACTCGTGAAGCCTTGTCCACACCAGCCGTTAGGAACTGTACCGGCTTCTTGAACATCCAGCCAGGGTGGAAAAACTCGACGCGATAGACATCACCCGCGTCGGCAAAGAGCGCCTTGTCCCGTAGAAATCGGATCTTGCGATGGCCGTCGTATTTCAGGCCCTCGAAGAAGGGATCGAGCTGCTGGCTGGGGGCCACATAAGGCTTCAGCGCGAGCTGCGCGGCCAGTTTTTCCAGCGAGGCGAAGTCCGTGACCTCCTCCGGCGTGATCTCCTGGGCGATGGAGTGAATCTGCCCAAGGGCGAAAAGACACAAAACGAGGGTCGCGGAGCGCGGAGAGATCATGCGGAAGGGGGGAGTTCGGGAGCGGCCTAGAATGCGCCCTGCCCCCGGAGAGTCAACCGACACGGCTTTGATCTGCGGGGAGTGGAGGGAAGTTCTTGCGTGCAGGAGATTGTGGCGCAGGGAGGCGGGCTCCCATCTGAGGCGTTCTTTTATCCACATGATCTGGCAGGCAAGACATCATCGCATCGAGTTTCCCCGTCGCCCGCTGGTGATGGGGATCGTGAACATCAACGACGACTCATTTTGTGGAGACGGAACGCTGGATCCTGACAAAGCGCTGGCACAGGCGGCGCAGATGCTTCGGGATGGCGCGGACATTATTGACATCGGAGCGGAGAGTGCGCGGACGAATCGCGGACCGATCACGGTGGCGGAAGAGGTAACGAGACTGATGCCCTTTTTAAAAGCATGGCCGAAGCTCGTGACAGCTTTTGGCAAGGCCCCCTTGGATGCCGGGCAGGTCTGGCCGCCTGTGCTTTCCATCAATACCTGGCGTAGCGAGGTGATCGCCACTGTGCTGCCACATGGCGGTGATTTGATCAATGACATCAGTGCTCTGCCGGATGAGACGAATGCTCGGCTGTGCGCTGAACATGGGGCAAGCCTGCTAATCATGCACAGCGTGGGTCAGCCGAAGGTACCGCACACGCATGTGGCGTATGAAGACATCTGGGAAACGCTGGAGGGCTTTTTTGATGAGAAAATCGCGCTCGCTACCAAAGCGGGGCTGAGCGCGGAGCAGATCGTGCTCGATCCGGGGATCGACTTCGCGAAGCAACGGGAAGACAATCTGGCGATCTATCGCCATGCAGAGCGGCTGCAAAAGTGGGGCCGCCCGGTGCTGCTGCCTGTGTCGCGGAAAACGGTGATCGGTCAGGTGCTTGATCTACCGCAGGCGGTGGATCGGGATGCCGGCACGCTAGCCTGCATCAGCGCCGGGATGCGGCGGGGATCACAGATCTATCGTGTGCATCAGGTGAAAGCCGCAGCGCAGGCAGTGAAAGTGCTCTGGGCTGTGCGGTAGCACGACTTTTAATGGTCTTTGTTCCAGTTCGCGGACTGAAAACGTGTTCGACAAAAGAAGTCGAAGAAAAAATGTCCGGTTTTGCCGCCTCGTGCGGTATATCGATTCCCGCCTGTTCATCCAACCATGAAGCATCTCATTCTCACCTTCTCATTCCTGTGCGCCTTCGCCTCAGCCCAGGACTACCTCGAAATCGCTGCCAATCCCGGCGGTGCTGGCAAAGGCAAATCCGTCGTACTCGTCGCGGGCGATGAGGAATATCGCACCGAGGAGACGATGCCGATGCTGGCGAAGATCCTCGCGAAGACGCATGGCTTTAACTGCATTGTGCTCTTCTCCACGGATGAAAAGGCGGGCTACATCGACCCGAACAACCAGAAGAACATCCGCGGCACCGAGGTGCTGGACAATGCGAACCTCATGATCATCGGCACGCGCTTCCGCCAGCTTCCCGAAGCTCAGCTTGCACCCTTTGCGCGGTATTTGAATGCGGGCAAACCAGTCATCGGCATCCGCACAGCGACTCATGCTTTCTCCGGCGGAGCCAGGACGGGGGACTTCAAATGGTCGGAGTTCGGTCTCCAGATTCTTGGTGAGAAATGGGTGGCCCATCACGGCGCGCACAAAAAGGAAGGTACGCGCAGTGTCTTCGAGACCGCAAACCTAAAGCATCCCGTGCTGCGGGGCGTAGAGGAGATCTTCGGCACTACGGATGTCTATTCGGTGAAGAACCTCGACCTCAGCCGCGCGACTGTGCTGCTTCGTGGTGCCGTGACAGAGAGTTTGCACGACCGCTCTTATCCCATCAAAGGGCCGAAGAACGACCCGATGCAGGCACTGGCCTGGCTCTTTGAATACAAGACGCCGGATGGCAAAGGCGCGGGCAAGTCCTTCTGCACCACGATGGGTGCCTCAGTGGACTTTGCCGACGAAGACCTGCGCCGCTTGATCGTCAATGCTTCCTTCCATCTGCTCGGCATTGAGGTGCCGGCGAAGGCAAAGGTGGACTTCATCGATCCCTTCAATCCGACGATGTATTCCGCGCTGAAGAGCGACTATTACAAGCAGATCAACCTGAGGCCCGGCGACTTCGCCACCGGCAAGAGCCCCTCCACAGGTCTGCCCGGCGAAAAGAAAAAGGAAGCTGCTTCTGCCGCGAACGATCATCCTCACGCCCCAGATGCCGAGCCTCCCGCAGCGACTTCGGCTCGAGCTCAAACCGTGGCTCCTCCAGCGAAGGGCGAGCGTATCGTGCTGATCGGCAATGGACTCGCCGAGCGCGACACCTGGTATAGCCGCATCGAAACGGAACTGCACCTGCGCTACCCGAACGAGGCGCTCTTCTTCCGCAATATGGGTCACGTGGGCGACACCCCAGGCTTCCGTCCGCATCCATCGCGCGTCTCGCAGTGGGCCTTCCCAGGCGCGGAGAAGTTCCATCCCGACAAGCAGGTGCATCATGGCAAAGGTTTCTACCCCACGCCCGACCAGTGGCTCACCCATCTGAAGGCCGACACGATCGTCGCCTTCTTCGGCTACAACGAATCCTTCGACGGCCCGAGCAAGGTGAAGAACTTCGAGGACGAACTCGACGCCTGGGTGCAGCACACGCTGAGCAAGGCCTACAATGGCAAGACCGCCCCGCGTCTCGTGCTCGTCAGCCCCATCGCGTATGAAGATCTCTCTGGGAAACGCGACCTGCCGAAGGGTGAAAAAGAGAACGCCAACCTCATCCTCTACTCCGCCGCTGTGGAGACGGTGGCCAAGAAGCGCGGTCTGACATTCATCGACCTCTTCTCACCCACGAAGGCGCTCTATGACAAGACCGAGCAGCCACTGACGACCGGTGGTTTCGTGCCAAACGAAGAAGGCTACGAGAAGATCGCCGACCTCCTCGCCACGGGCATGTATGGGCATCAATCCCGTGAATCGAAGGCCGATCCGAAGCTGGTGCATGAAGCCGTGAAGGCGAAGGATTGGTTCTGGAACAACGACTACAACATCCTCAACGGCGTCCACACCCACGGCCAGCGCTACAATCCCTTCGGCCCGCAGAACTACCCGGACGAAGTGAAGAAGACCCGCGAGATGGCAGCGCTGCGCGACACGTTGATCCACGAAGTCGCTACGGCCAAGAAGAAGGACCTCGCCGTCGATGACAGCAAGACGCACAAGCTTCCACCGGTGCCAACGAACTACCAGCCGAGCGTGAAAAACGGCAGCACCGAGTATCTCTACGGCGATGCTGCGGTGAAAGCGCTGACCGTGCCCGAAGGCTACAAAGTCGAGCTTTTCGCCAGCGAGAAGGAGTTCGCCAATCTCGCGAATCCGATGCAGCTCTCCTTTGATGACAAAGGCCGTCTCTGGGTCGCCACCATGCCGACCTACCCGCACTATCGCCCCGGCGATACGCTGCCGGATGACAAGATCCTGATCTATGAAGACACAAATGGCGACGGCAAGGCCGACAAGGAAACTGTCTTTGCTGACAAGCTGCACTTGCCTATCGGCTTCGAGTTTGCGCCTGAAGGCGTCTATGTCTCGCAGGAGCCTAACCTCGTATTGCTGACCGACACCGACGGTGATGACAAAGCGGATCGCACGGAGATCGTGCTCGGCGGCTTTGACACGCATGACACGCATCACGCCATCAGCGCCTACACCGCCGATCCGAGCGGTGCCTTCATGCTTTGCGAAGGTGTCTTCCTTCACTCAAACGTTGAGACACCATATGGCCCGGTCCGCTGCGTCGATGGCGGCTTCTTCCGCTACAGCCCGCAACGCGGTCAGCTCGAGCGCACGATTCAGATGAGCATCCCGAATCCCTGGGGCTTCACCTTCGACAAGTGGGGCCAGGATTTCTTCCTCCACACCTCCGGCACCAGCATGAACTGGGGCTTGCCTGTCTCGGTGAAGCCTACCTTTGGCAGCAAGACGCCAAGCACACCCGACCTCATCCCGACTGCTCAAAAAGTGCGCCCCACGAGCGGCCTGGAGATCGTCTCTTCGCGTCACTTCCCCGATGAAGTGCAGGGGGACATCATCCTCGCCAACGCCATCGGTTTCCTCGGCATCAAGCAGCATAAAATCGAAGACGACAGCACGGGCTGGAAGACCAGCTTCCGTCAGGACCTGCTCGTCAGCAAAGATGGCAACTTCCGCCCCGTGGACATCGAGTTCGCGCCCGATGGCAGCCTTTATGTCATCGACTGGCACAACGTCCTCATCGGCCACATGCAGCACAATGCGCGTGACCCATTGCGCGACCACGTCCACGGCCGCATCTACCGCATCACTTACCCGAGCCGCCCGCTGGTGAAGCCCGTGCAGGTCGAAGGCGCACCCGTCGCTGCCTTGCTCGAGAACCTGAAGGAACCCGAACTCCGCGTCCGCTATCGCACCCGTCGCGAACTGCGCAGTCATCCTGCCAGCGAGGTGATCCCCGCCGTCAAAGCCTGGGCCGCCAAGCAAACCGACGTCCACGCCAAGCTCGAAGCCCTCTGGGTCACCTGGGGCATGAATCAGGTCGATGACAGCCTGCTGCGCGAGATGCTGGCTTCCCCAGACTTCCATGCCCGCGCCGCCGCCGTCCGCGTGCTGCGCTACAACCATCACGTCATCGCCGATCACGCAGCCCTGCTGGAAAAAGCCGCTGCTGATGAACATGGCCGTGTGCGCTTGGAGGCCATCGTCGCCGCCTCCTGGCTGCCCGATACCAATGCTGGCAAAAAGATCGTCGCCATCGCGAGCAGCAAACCGCTGGACGTGTGGAGCCAAAACGCCGCCAAGACCGCTGCAGATCGCCTCGCAGGCATCGCCGAAGTCGAGAAGCCCGAGTTTGCGGAGATCAAAGCCCCGGCTCACCTCAGCGCCGAAGCCAAGACCCAGTTCATGGCCGGACAAAAGATCTACTTCCGCGAAGGCCACTGCGTCACCTGCCATCAGCCAAACGGCAAAGGACTCGACCCAGCCTTCCCATCCATCGAGAAAAGCCCGTGGGTCATGGGCGATGCCGATCGTCTGATCAAGATCGCCATGTATGGCCTCATGGGGCCGCTGGAAGTGAACGGCAAGAAATACGACGGCCAGGTACCGATGACACCCTTCGCCGGGATGCTCAAAGACGACGAAATGGCCTCCGTGCTCACCTTTGTGCGCAACAGCTTCGGCAACCAAGCTGATCCGATCACCCCTGCACAAGTCGGCAAAATCCGCGCCGCCAATCCCGGCCGCATGATGTTCTACAACACGGCTGACCTGCTCAAGGAGCATCCGATGAAGTAGCGCTGCGCCACTCAGACACTGAGTTTCGTCAAGTTGGGTCAATGAGGTCGAGATGACCTCATTGACCTTTTGATTTGGTAGCTGGCGTTACTTCACCTGCACCCACACGGGGCTGCTCCAGGCCATGTTGCCGTCGATTTGCTCGACGCGCAGGTAGTAGCGGTTTTCGCCTTGGAGAGGCGATTCGTCGGTGAAAGTCTGTGTGAAGATCTGTGCGCTCGGTTCCCACTGCTGGTGGTTCTTCTCGTTGCGGACCAAGGTGACGCGTTTGATCGGCGCGGTGCCGTCGATGGCGAATTTGAGCACCGGTTTGCCGGTCAAGGCGATCTCGGTGCCGAGGAGTTTGTCGTTGCAGGTGAACTCGACGAAGATCTTG
>CAYMHJ010000134.1:0-16377 GCA_964390165.1 uncultured Prosthecobacter sp.
ACGTGCTGCACTACCGACCTGCTCACGCAAGTCGGGCCGCAGCCATAAAGTCTCTCGAGGGCCTGCCATGCGCTGAGTGGCTGGTGGATGTTTCCCGCCTGGGCTGAGGTATGCAGGCTTCATGATCATGATCAGACACCGGGAGACGTCGTGGCCATGCGGGTGCGGATCTGCGGGCTGTGGTGGGTGAATCCCTGCCGTGTGCTGCGCCGCTGTGACTCGGCCAACGCGCATGGCTTTGTCTATGGCACGCTGCCGGAGCACGCGGAGTGCGGGGAGGAGATGTTCGCCATCGAGCAGCAGGCGGACGGTAGCGTGTGGTATGTGATCCGGGCTTTTTCCAGGCCGAGACACTGGATGGCCTGGGTAGGCTTCCCACTCGCTCGCTGGTGGCAGTGCCGGTTTGTCCGTGACTCTCAGCAACGCATGAAGGAAATCTGCTCATGACTCTGCACACGGATTCACCCGCCGAGCTCCGGCGCACTTTCCGCGTCCTCGGGCTCGTGGGTCTGTGGTTGCTGGCCTGCATGATGTGGGGCCGAGGCGGCTATGATCACCGTTGGGTATATGTTTTATTGACCTTTGCGGCTTTGTTTCTCATTCCGATGGGGGAAAAGATCCTCACCACCAGAGGTGTGCTGCCGAAGCGAGAGCCCACGCAACTATTTGTCTGGATCAGTTTTTTCATGGCCTTGATGTGGCCCCCCGGTGCCATGGCCGGATGCTACGCGTCCATCTGGCTATTAGTCCGCTCCATCATCGCCTTTCAAGCGCTCTGGAGGTGGAACCGACATCGTTCACTCGTTCCGGCGGAACTCTGCCTGCTGGCTGCTGCCACCTTCCCTGCGGTGGGCGCAGCTTGGCTGTTGGCTTTTTGTGCGGGATGGATGCCCTTCGGATTCGATGCCTTGATCGTTTTGCTCACGGCGGCGCACTTTCATCATGCTGGATTCACGCTGCCGCTGATAGCCGGGCTGATCTCACGCGAGAGGCCGGGTCGGTGGGCTTCGTGGTCCTGCATCGCGGTGCTGGCCGGAGTGCCGCTCGTGGCCACGGGCATCACCTGCACGCACTTTGGCCGACTGCCGTGGGTGGAGCCGCTGGGCGTCACGCTTCTCGTGCTCGGAGCCCTCGGCGTGGCCATCAGTCAGGTGAGGCTGGGTATTGCCGGAGCTTCGCCGAGCTGGCCCCGCCCGGCCTTTGTCATTTCTGGCATGTCCCTGTTTTGTGCCATGGTTCCCGCTCTTGGCTTTGGGCTTCGCCATTTCATGCCGTCACTCGCACTGCCGATGCCACTTATGTGGGCCATCCACGGTTCTTTGAATGCTTTTGGCTTCGGATTCTTCGGGCTATTGGCCTGGCTAACCGTCTCATTGCCTGGAGATTCCAAAGGGTAGCGCTTAGCCGATGTAACGGTGCATGACTCCGCACGCACCGCCTTTTTATTTCACCTTCGGTCAGGGAAGCCAGCCTTGGCATGGGCGATGATGTCCACGAATGTCTGGTCGCCAATGCCTTCGACTTTCACCAGATCAATGGGGTCGATGAGATGCCGGGCTTTTTTGATCGCTGCGGCACGCGTAGCACCAATACCGGGCAGAGACTGGAGGGCTTGGTCATCGCCCTCATTCAAGATGCTTAGTAACTTGAGCCGTTCGGCAGGCGTCAGCATTTTGGCCGCCACCTGAACTCTGCCGGAGGGCTTGGCCGGTTTATCTGCGGCCACGGCCGGCATGAAAATGCCGAGCGCGAAAAGGAAAATGAGAAGGTGTTTCATAGGCGATGCTTCGTTCAGCAGGCCGAGGCTAGAAACCCTGACCGAAAATGACGAGCCAAAAAAACGATCAATGCCCCACATTAAGCCGGGACGAGAAACAATCCCCCTGCCCTCTTCGTATTAGCGCCCATGTTTCCCTCGCGTCGTTCCTTTCTCCAGACATCCGGCTGTGGCTTTGGCTGGTTGGCGGCCTCGTCCCTGGCCCAGCAGCAGGCTTTGGCCGCAGGCAGTGTGATGTCCGGGAAGCAGCCGCACCACGCGCCCAGGGCGAAGCGGATCATCTTTCTCTTCATGCAGGGCGGGGTGAGTCATGTGGACTCGTTTGACTACAAGCCGCGTCTGATCCGCGATGACCAGAAGATCATTGATGTGGCGGATGCGCGCTCGATTGCGAAGACGGGTAAAGGCTCGCCGCAGCGGATCAAGAAGTCGCTGTGGGACTTCGCGCAGCATGGAGAGACGGGCAAGTGGGCCTCGAATCTCTTCCCGAACATCAACCGGCATGTGGATGACCTGTGCTTCCTGCACGGGATGCACACCGAAGGTGTGGCACATGGACCGGCGACGCTTTTCCTGCACACGGGCACGACGAACTTCATCCGCCCGAGCATGGGCTCGTGGGTGATGTACGGGCTGGGCTCGGAGAATGAGAACCTTCCGGGCTTCATGACGCTGAGCCCGAGCCTGGGGAATGGCGGGCCGCGCAATTACGGGAATGCTTTTTTGCCAGCGGTGTTCCAAGGCACGCCAGTGGGTCGCGGTGGTCTGCCAGCGAAGGAGGGGAACATCCAGAACATCACGAACACGATCTGGAAACCCGAGCAGCAACGGCGGCAGATGGAACTGCTGAGAGCGCTCGGCGGTCAGCAGGCGATGCCCGGAGACCATGAGATCGAGGCCGTGCTGGAGAGCTACGAACTGGCGGCGCGCATGCAGAACAACGCTCCCGGAACGATGGACATCAGTGGAGAGTCGGAGGCTACTTTGAAGCTCTACGGCATCGGCGATAAGGTGACGGACAACTTTGGTCGCCAGTGCCTGATGGCGCGTCGGCTGGCCGAGCAGGGGGTGCGGTTCATCCAGGTGAACTACGGTGACAACTCAAACAACCCAGCTTGGGATCAGCACAGCAATCTGCCGAAGCACGGCGAACACGCAGCGGCCGTGGATCTACCCATCGCGGGCCTGCTGAGTGATCTGAAGCAGCGCGGGCTGCTGGAAGACACGATCGTTTGGTGGGGCGGCGAGTTTGGCCGCACGCCGTATGCTGAGCGCAACGGCACGGGACGCGACCACAACCCCGGTGGCTTCACCACTTGGCTGGCTGGCGGCGGCGTGAAAGCGGGCTTCTCCCATGGAGCGACGGATGAACTCGGACACATGGCCGTGGATGGAAAGGTCCACATGCACGATCTGCACGCGACCTTGCTGCACCTGCTGGGGATGGATCACGAGAAGCTGACCTTCCGCCACGCAGGCCGAGACTACCGACTGACCGATGTCCACGGGCATGTGGTAAAGGAAATTTTCGCCTGATGGAGCGGCTGAATTCAGGCAGAGTCCGGCGAATGTTTGCGCGGACTGCATTTTCCTCCGCACCGGCACTTGTCGCGCTGCATTTGCACGCTAAACGACAAAATGCCGAGCTTCTCGGCATAGCTCTCGCTTCGTTACTTTTTTCATCCAACCGTAAAACACCCCTCCCCAACACACGCCATGTCTGTCGTCTCCAAAGGTCTTGAAGGTATCGTCGCCGCTGAAACACGTCTTGGAGAAGTCCGGGGAGCTGAAGGAGTGCTGTTTTATTGCGGGTATGACATCAATGAACTCGCCGGCAAGGTGAGCTACGAGGAGGTGGTGCATCTGCTTTTCCACCAGCGCCTTCCGAACCGTGCGGAGTTGGACAAACTGACCACGGCTTTGCGCGCCGAGCGTGAACTGCCGCAGGGGGTGATCGACTTCCTGCAGACTGCCCCGAAAAATGCACGTCCCATCGACATCATGCGCACCGCCGTCTCGATGCTAGGCTGCTATGATCTGAGCCGTCACGATATTGATGTGGGTGAAAATCTTGCCACAGCGATCCGTCTCGTTTCGCAGATCGGCGTCATCGCCGCCTACTTCCACCGCGCTCGCCAGGGGCTGGAATTACCACCTGTGCGCAAAGATTTGAGCGAGGCTGCCCATTTCCTCTACCTCATGACCGGCGAGGTGCCCTCTGCCGAGGCTGAAAAGACCCTGGACGTGGCCTATGTCCTCCACGCCGAGCATGGTTTCAATGCCTCCACTTTCACCGCCCGAGTCGTCGCCTCGACCCTGAGTGACATGTATTCCGCCATCAGTGCCGGAATTGGCGCCCTGAAAGGTGCCCTCCATGGTGGGGCGAATGAGGGAGTGATCCACATGCTCCAGGAGATCGGCAGCCTGGAAAACGTCGATCCCTGGGTGGAAGACGCTCTTGCCCAGAAGAAGAAGATCATGGGCATCGGTCACCGAGTCTATAAAGTGCTCGATCCCCGCGCCCCACACCTCCGCGAGATGGCCATCAAACTCACCAGCCAGCTCGGCGAAGCCAAGTGGATTCAGATGTCCGAACGTATCGCCGAGATCATGCGCGAGCGTAAAGGATTGAACGCGAATGTCGATTTCTACAGCGCGACGGTCTATTACAGCCTCGATATCCCGACGGATCTATTCACCCCCATCTTCGCCATTGCGCGCATGAGCGGTTGGACAGCCCATGTGCTGGAACAGTGGAGCGAAAACCGTCTCTTCCGCCCCCTCAGCGAATATGTCGGCAAGCCCTACGGCCAGAAGGTTGTGCCGATTGATGAACGTTGAACGCAACCAGAATTAGTGTTCGTTTGACTTGATGTTCATACGAATCTAATTGCAGGATGAACCGTCGTTCAGCCTCACTTCCCCGTATCCTTCATCATCTCCGTGGAATTCTCACCATGGCACCAACTGATCTCAATCGCCGCGACTTGAACTTCACCAGACACAGCGAGGTTCAGCTTGAGTTGGATTTTCCAAGCAGCAGGAAAAATAAAGACTCCGGAAAAGGAGACCCAGATTCATCGAATGGTTGGTTTTGATTTTTGAATGGAGAAGCTGGCAGAAGGCGTATGGGGCAAAAAAATTCTAAATCCCAGCTTTTGAAATAGACAAGGGAGCGCAAAATTGCTTTTATCGACGTTTTACCTTGGTTCAGCCATTCCTTTTCAACCACTTATGTTTATCTCTAAGTTCCTGCGGCCGGTCAGTTCGTCGCTCAAAGTGCTGGTCATTGCACAATGCTTCTTGGCAACCCTTGGTCACGCCCAATATGGTGCCTCCCCCTCTCAAACGGGCATGTTCTTTGACGATTTTCGCACCCGCCAGTCGAATGAAAGCAAAGCTTCTGCTGGCACTAGAGACGGAGATGTCATGTACGACTACGACAGCGGTGTCTACCGCGACAACGAAGATGCCCCCATGGGCCAGCGGGCTCCAGATCTGGAATCCGCCCGTGAACTGAGCCGACCTTCAGTCCGAAGCGGCAGCACTGCCTTCGCCGCTCGCAGTGTGGGTGACTATACCAACTACTCCGGTCAGTATGCCAGCCCCACGGGGTTCTTCGCCCCCACTTACACTTCAGACCCATTCCTGAGTGGTCGCCGTAATCTCAAGGTTGGCCCAATCAATGTTGGCTTCGGTTTCTTCCAAGGTCTCGAATACAACGACAACATCACCCGCTCAGGTTCTGACCCAGTCTCCGATGTCATCAGCACCAGTATGCTGAGCATTGATGCCAACTATCAGATCACACAAAACAATCGTCTCTCCTTGAGCACAGCAATTGGCTTCGACCGCTACTTCGAAAATCCTGAACTGGCCCCCTATGGCAGCAATGGATTCGTGCTCAATGTCCTGCCTGGAAGCACCATCGCCTTCGATATCAAAGCCGGCCCGGTGTATTTCACCCTCTACAACCGCTTCTCGGTGCGCCCAGCAGCTCGCAACGACTTTGCCCTGGCCCAGAATCAGCTTTTCGGCGTCTTCCAGAACGACACGGGCTTGGCCGCCAACTGGCGCATCAATTCCGCCTGGACCCTCTCGATGAACTACATGCACTCCTTCACGGATTCCATGTCCGAAGCGAATGGCAATTCCAACGGCAACTTTGATGAGTTCAATCGTGTCACCGACTCCCTCCATGCCTCCTTGACTTACAGTCCCACAGGTACCTGGACGGTTGGCTTTGAAGGTGGAACCACTGCTGTTGAGTATGAAACTGATTTCAATGCCGACGGCATTCTTAACAATATGGGTGTATTTGCTGTCATCCCAGTTGGAAAGACGACCTATCTTCGGGCTGCGGCTGGCGCTCAACTTTTCAGCTTCGACAGCCTGCCACCTTCAGGCATCGTTGGTGGAAATCCCTTTGATGGCGATACTCCGGACCAGATTCGCTCCAACACAGACGACAACAGTGATCTGAGCGATTATTACTACTCACTCACCCTCAGCAATCGCCTCAATTCACGCATTACCCAATCTCTCACGATTGGGCATGAATCATCACTGAATCTGACTTCAAATTACATCACCGCCGACTACGCCAACTATGGACTTGGAATCGTCGCCTGGAAAGGCAGCCGGATCAGCATCAGCGGTTACATCGAAGACGCCCAAGCATCCGGCGGTAAGTTTGCCCAGGATTACTTCCAGTATGGAGGTGACATCTACATCTCCCATCGTTTGAATTCACGCACGCAGATTGGGGTTGGCTACCATTACGGCTTTAGCAACCCAGAACTACAATCACAGGCTGACAGCGCTACTTCCAATGATTTCGTTCAGCAGGCATTCAATGTGGATCTGATCTATGTGCTTTCACCAAAGGCCAATTTGAGCCTGGGATATCGTTATTACACCACCGAGGTCTCGGATGACAATGGTGCCCTCGACTTCAATCAAAACAGGATCATCCTCGGATTCAATTATAACTTTTAATTTCCACCGCCGCCATTCTGCGGGGATTGCAGCAGGAATGCGACATCGTCACAGGTGCTTTATCGACACCAGTTTCAATCAACGAATTGCCATCATTCTCATGCGCCATTTTCATCTTCAGATTTTTCTCCTCACGCTCGTCAGCGCTCCCATTTTGGCACAGGATCCTGGTGTCCGCGAATATGACGAGCGGCGTGTAGTTGCTGCAGCTGCCCCCACCGGAGATGTCATCAAATCAGCAGCGGTACTCAATTCGATGGATGTGCTGGATGACTCTCAGCCCATCGAGCCAGGCGATGTCATTTCCATGCGCATCGTTGAAGACCGAAAGGAACCTCTTCAGCTTCGAGTTGGGGCAACAGGCGAGGTTAATGCACCCCACATTGGCCTCGTAAAGGCCGCTGGACGCACCAGCAAGCAACTTGCCATCGAAGTAAAGCGGAAGCTCGAACTGAACTACTACAACAGCGCTACAGTCATCGTTGCAATTGACCTCAAGCGCCAGGATGACCCGAACGCCAGGATGCGCACGGCGGGTTATGACATCAACTTTTTCACCGTCTATGGCCAGGTGATCCGCCAGGGGAAATACGAACTGCCAACGGATGAAGATCTCACCATCAGCCAGGCCATTCTGCGCGCCGGCGGCCTCGCCCAGTTTGCCCATCCAAACAAAGTCAAACTCGTCCGCAAGACCCCCCAGGGGAACAAGACCATATACATCGACCTTGATCAGATCATGCGCCAGGGCAATCTGGAATACGACATCTACATTCGGAACAATGATGTCATCATTGTAGATGAAAAGAAGATCAACATCTAACCCGGTGGCACTGTTTCACCGCGCCTGATCCCCCGACTTTAGCTGACTGAAAACGACGGGCGTAACAATTTTGCTGCGGCGGAGACTTCTGTGAGGCATACTGCCTCCCCACACCTCTTCCAGAAGCTCCGGTGGACCGGCCTCCTGGAGCATCGCCCCCCAGATTTGCCATGGAAAACACCCTTCTCCTTCCGCCGCCAACAGCCCCCGGCCAGTCCGCCACATTGAGCCGGATTCATGAAACGTCGGCCAAGTTCCAGCGCTATAAAATCCTGCTGCGCCGCCGCTGGTGGTTCCTGCTTCTCACTGCAAGCATCGGCGTCTGCATCCAGGCACTACGGATCACTGGTCTCCCAGATACGCATATGAGTCTGGCCAAACTCGTGGCAGGCGGACGCGTTGTTGCCAGCGAAGGCAATGTCGGCTGGCAGGACCAGCTCACCGACTTTTACGGCACGATCATCGAAACTCTGGAAAGTGCCGAAATGAAAAAACGTGCCATGGCCCGTGTCCATGCCCTGCATCCAGACCTCAAGGATTCGAGTGTGGACATTCGTGTCGCTCAGACCAAAGGCTCTGCCATCTTCAACGTCTTCGCCATCGGCTCGGAGCCCAAGTTCACCAAGATATTCCTCGACGCGCTCCTGGATGAATTCATCGCCTTCCGTCAGCAGATTCGCGAACAAGGTCTGGAGCGTGCCTTGAACACATTCACCGAAACCGTGGTAAAAAAGAGCAAGGAGCTCCAGGAACGAACTGAGAAGCTGGAAGCCTTCCGCAAGGCCAACGACACCATTCAGCTCAGCGGCAATCACAACGAAGCCGCCACCTTCCTCATCAACCTCAAGACCAAACGCGAGGCCATTTCGGGAGAGCAACGCGACCTTCAGGTCGCCCTCCAAGATGTTGACGCAGCCATGCTGGACCGGGAACGTGCGTCTGCCAGCACTGCGGGTGGCCCAGTTCCACCTTCTGCCCAATCCCAGGCTGCTCCGAAAACGGAGCCTTCCAACGCACCTCCACCCAGTTCCGTGGACAACAACACGGTGGCCAGCCTTGGCATGACTTCCAATGAGCGCGACTACCTCGAAACCAAAAAGGAAATCATGCGTTACCAGAACGACCGCGTGAAGCTCCTTCGAAATTTCAAGGCAAGCCACCCGGACATTGTTGTGGTGGACGAAAAAATCGAATCGGCGAAACAACTGCTCTCCAACTTTGCTGACGAGATCGTCAAAGAAATGCGCAGCCGTGAAGCTACCCTTCAGCGCCAGATTAAGGTCCTCGACGAGCAGATCGCAGAGCGGCAGAAGGAAGCCCTCGAACTGGCGGCCAAACTCGCCGAGCACGAACGCCTCGAAGAGGATTTCAAGGCATCCAAACTGGCTCATGATCAAATGTTTGAGCGTGTACAAAACTTCCAGGACCTGCAAAACATCCAGACCGACTATGTCGCCATTCAGGAGCGAGCCTCCACGGCCTACAAGGATGTCCAGGACTGGGTCAAACCGCTGGTAGGCGGGCTCGTCGGAGGTCTGATTGTCGGAGTGCTCATCCTGGTACTCTTTGACCGTCTGGATGACCGTATGAATTCCTTCTCTGAATTCCAGGGGCTGTTCCCCTCCGAAGCGGTGCTTGGGCAGATTCCGGAACAACGCCAGCGCGGAGACGTCGCCCTGCTTCGCCCGAACGATGACCGCCATCTGTACGCTGAGGCATTCAGAAACGTCCGCTCCTCGATCCTTTTCAAAAACTGGAACGGTAAGCAACCCAAGACCATTCTCGTCACCAGTGCCGTTCCCAATGAAGGCAAGACCACCGTCACCTCCAATCTTGCCATCACCATGGCTCTTGCAGGTGCCCGCGTGCTCCTGGCCGACTGCGACCTCCGCCGCGGCGGTGTGAGCGAACTCTTCAAACTACCCACCTCACCCGGCCTCAGCGAAGTTCTCCGAGGCAAACAGCACTGGCGTGACGCTGTGCAGGAGACGGGCGTTCGCGGCCTTGATTTGCTGGCTCGCGGCGAGGTCTTTGACCAGACTTCCGAAGTTCTCCTCTCCAAGACTGCGGAGGAGATGCTCCACGAAATGGGCGACGAGTATGATTATGTCATCTTTGACAGCGCCCCCGTTCTCGTGGCCGATGACACTGCTAGCTTTGCTCCAAAGTTAGACACGGTTCTCTTCGTCGTCCGCCTTTCTTCCACCATGGCCCGCCTCACCGGCAAGGCTCTAGACTTGCTCTATGACCGTCAGGTCAATGTCGGCGGCGTGATCCTCAACCGTTCCACCACCAATCTGAAAGAGTACACCTATTACAACTACGCCAGCTACTACTACGCTCCGGTGAAGAAAAAGCCCGAAGAGGAAGCTCCAGCCGCCAAGGCCTGATCCATTCATTCAGAAGCTCTCGATCAAAGTTCCACTATGGCGGCGCGCGGGCTGATCTCCTTCGATGCCGCCGGAACGCTCATCCAAGTGTCACGGCCAGTCGCCACGACCTACGCCGAATTTGCCCAGGATCACGGGATCAGCGTCAACGGGTCATCGTTGAAGGACGCTTTCAGGGCGGCTTGGAGCCAGTTCCCGCTTCCACTTCACCCTGATGGCAAACCATCGCCTGATGATGATCGCTCCTGGTGGCAGGAACTCGTGCACCAAGTGTTTGCCACTGCACTAGGCTCACCCTTGCCCGCCGAAGTATTGCCCCCGTTGTTCGATGCCCTCTACCAGCACTACGCGAAACCTGAATCCTGGGTCGTGTATGAGGATGTCCTCCATGCCCTGAATCTGCTGCGTGGAAACTTCGATCTATGTGTGCTCTCCAATTTCGACCGCCGTCTGACAAGCATCCTGGATGGACACGACCTCATTCGTCACTTCGGAGCCGTCATTATCTCCAGTGAAGTGGGTGCCGCAAAACCCCACCCACGCATGTTTGCCACTGCCCTGAAAACCATGGACGCTGAACCTGCGGCCAGCCTTCACATCGGAGACGATTTGCACAATGACATCGAAGGTGCGAAGACCGCAGGTTGGCATGCATTTCTGGTGCAGCGTCCTCATGCCAGTCTTCTCACCCTCGCAGAAAAAGTCCTTTCCGGAGCATATTCAGGCTTGCAGGATGGTCGAAGACGAGTAGCTAACCCACCCCCATCCGCGCGGGTAGCTCAGCGGTAGAGCAGTTGGCTTTTAACCAATTGGTCGAGGGTTCGATCCCCTCCCCGCGTACCATCCGATGGTATTTAGTTTTTGCCCAGGTAGCTCAGTGGTAGAGCAGTTGGCTCTTAACCAATTGGTCGTGGGTTCGAATCCCTCCCTGGGCACTTCCTCTGAATCGCAGAGGGAGTGCTGTTTGAAGTTTCACGCGAACACTCAGTCGCCATCAGGAACTTCAAACTTTAAACTTGGAACTTGGCCCCATCTCGCCTTCTTCCGCGCCCCTATGTCCAGCGAGCAGCAGCGTAAAGCTTTCCCATTTTCCGAGTTTGAACCGAAGTGGCAGGACGTGTGGGAGGCGAAGAAGGCCTTCCGCACGCCGAACCCCGGTGATGCCGACTTCGATGCCTCGAAGCCGAAATACTTCGTGCTCGACATGTTCCCCTATCCCAGCGGCGCGGGCCTGCACGTCGGTCATCCCGAGGGCTACACCGCCACGGACATCATCGGACGCTTCAAAAAGATGTCCGGTTTCAACGTGCTGCATCCCATGGGTTGGGACGCCTTTGGTCTGCCTGCGGAGCAATACGCCATCAAGACCGGCCAGCACCCACGCACCACGACGGAGAAGAACATCGAAGGCTTCCGCGGTCAGTTGAAGCGCCTCGGCTTCGCCTATGACTGGGATCGCGAGGTGAACACCACCGACCCCGGTTACTTCAAGTGGACGCAGTGGATATTCCTGAAGCTCTACAACGCCTATGTGAACGATGAAGGCAAAGCCCGCCCCATCGCCGAACTCGAAGCGCAGGGCCTGAGCCGCGAGGAGATCGACGCCAAACGTCTCGCTTACATTTCATCTGCGCCCGTGAACTGGTGCCCGGAACTCGGCACCGTGTTGGCGAATGAAGAAGTCGTGGATGGCAAAAGCGAAGTCGGCGGATTCGCCGTCGAGCGCCGCCCCATGCGCCAGTGGATGCTGCGCATCACCGCCATGGCCCAGCGTCTCATTGATGAACTCGACGGCCTCGACTGGCCCGAAAGCATCCGCCTGCTGCAACGCAACTGGATCGGGCGTAGTGAAGGTGCGCATGTGACTTTTAAAGTCGGTGCCACCGATGTCACCGTCTTCACCACACGCCCCGATACGCTCTTCGGAGCCACCTACATGGTCCTGGCTCCCGAGCATCCGCTGGTGCCACAGATCACCACGCCTGAGCAGCTCGCTGCCATCGAAGCTTACCAGAAGAGCGTCGCCTCCAAGTCCGATCTGGAGCGTACCGAACTGGCGAAGGAAAAGACTGGCGTCTTCACTGGCGCCTTCGCCATCAATCCCGTGAACAGCAGGCAGATCCCGATCTGGATCGCAGACTACGTGATGATGGGCTACGGCACCGGAGCCATCATGGCCGTGCCTGCGCATGATGAGAGGGACTATGAGTTCGCGAAGAAGTTCGAGCTCCCGATCAGGCCAGTGGTCATGCCTCCAGTTGAGTGGCTTATTGAAGCCACGAAGCGAATCGATCCTCAGACCACAGAAATCTATGACAAGAATGCACCAGATGATTTCAAGCATGGGTTGGAAGGCAGATACCGTGCCCACTGTTGGCTTTTCAAACAGGCCTACTCGGAAGCAGGAAAGGCGTTCAACAGCGGCTTCCTTGACGGCTTGACCACTCTTGACGCGAAGCGCACCATCACCACCTGGCTCGAAGAAAAAGGCCTCGGCAAAGGCACCACCAACTTCAAGCTGCGCGACTGGCTCTTCAGCCGCCAGCGCTACTGGGGCGAGCCTTTCCCCATTGTGTGGGAGGATGGCAATCATCGCTGCATTCCTGAGAGCGAGCTGCCGTTGCTGCCGCCCGACCTCGCCGACTTCAAGCCTACCGGCACGCCCGAGCCGCCGCTGTCCAAGGCCACCGACTGGGTCCGCTATTCCGAAACCGCCACGCGTGAACTCAACACCATGCCACAGTGGGCCGGCTCGTGCTGGTATTACCTGCGTTACTGCGATGCGCAGAACAGCGAGCGCTTCGTCAGCGTGGAAGCGGAGAAATACTGGATGGGCGGCGGCAAGCCCGGCGGTGTCGATCTTTACGTCGGCGGCACCGAGCACGCCGTGCTGCACCTGCTTTACGCCCGCTTCTGGCACAAGGTGCTCTTTGACCTCGGCTACGTCAGCACGCCGGAGCCTTTCCAGCGTCTGGTGAACCAAGGCCTGATCATGGGCGAGGACGGCCAAAAGATGTCGAAGTCACGCGGCAACGTGGTGAACCCCGACGATGTCGTGGCCGAGTATGGTGCCGATGCGCTGCGCCTGTATGAGATGTTCATGGGCCCGCTGGAGCAGGTGAAACCGTGGAGCATGAAGGGCGTCGAGGGCGTGTATCGCTTCCTCGCCCGCGTGTGGCGTCTGGTCATGGAAGTCGATGACGAAGGCACCTGGAGCGTGTCATCGGCACTGCAAGACGTGCCTGCGAACAAGCAGCTCACCAAAGCGCTGCACGAGACGATCAAGAAGGCCGGCGAGGACATTGAGAAGCTGAGCTTCAACACCGCGATCAGCCAGATGATGGTTTGCACCAACGCCTTCACCGGCGCTGAAGTGAAGCCCGCCGCTGCCATCGTGACCTTCCTGAAAGTGCTCAGCCCCTTCGCTCCGCATCTCGCGGACGAACTGAACGCCCGCATCGCCACCAAGTTCCCCGCTTTGGCTCACCCCGGTCTGCTCAGCGACGCCACCTGGCCCGCCTACGATCCCGCCGCCATGATCGAGGACGAGGTCGAAGTCGTCTTCCAGGTGAATGGCAAGCTGCGCGACAAAGTCCGCGTGCCCATCGCCGCCACGAAAGAAGAGATCGAAGCCCTCGCCCTCGCCAGCACCCGCGTTCAGGAATTCATGGAAGGCAAGACGCCGAAGAAGGTCATCGTCGTTCCCGGCAAGTTGGTGAACGTTGTGGTGTAAATTCCCCCCATTCATCGACTTCATGCCGCCGGACATTTTGATGGAAATAATCAGCTGATCCAGGCGGCGCTGATGCCGGGGGTGATCAATCCCTCGGCAACCTATCAAAGTCACTTTCCAGCAAGGAACCCAAGATAGCAGACGATCTCCTCCGCCCCCGAATGAAACGCCTTTCCACTCTGCTCTTCGCCCTATGCACTCCGCTCTTTGCGGCTGATCCCGTCGAGGCCGACTACTACAAGATCACGACCTTCGAGACACCGAAGGAAACGGCAATGGAGGTCGGCTCCATCGACCTGCTGCCAGATGGCAGGCTCGTCATGGGCACGCGGCGCGGGGAGATCTGGATCGTCAGCGGTGCTGGCAGCAATGATCCAACTGCAGTGAGCTTCAAGCTCTATGCCAGCGGCCTGCATGAGGTGCTCGGCATCGCCTACAACCCGAAGGACAAGAACATCTACGCCACCACACGCTATGAGATCACGCGCCTGAAAGACGTAGATGGCGATGGCCGCGCGGATGTCTTCGACAACGTGAGCGATGACTGGGGTGTCTCCGGCGACTACCACGAATACGCCATTGGTTCGCGCTTTGACAAAGCGGGCGACCTCTGGGTCACGCTCTGCCTCACCGGTTCCTTCAGCAGTGCCGTACCCTTCCGTGGCTGGGCTTTGCGCATCAAGCCCGATGGGAAAATGGTCCCCACCTGCTCCGGCATCCGCAGCCCCGGCGGCATAGGCTTCGATGCCGATGGTGAGGTGTATTACTGCGACAACCAAGGTCCGTGGCATGGCTCCTGCACGCTCCAGCATCTCGTGCCCGGTTCTTTCCAAGGACATCCCGGCGGCAACATCTGGTATGATCAGGCTCCGAACATGGGTCCACGCCCCATCGACCCTATCCCCGAGGCTTTCCAAGGTGATCGTGGCCGCAAAGACGCACGTCCCGGCGGCGACCCAGGCCGCATGGTGAAGGAGCGCGAGCGCATCAAAGAGCTGCTTCCCCCTGCCGTGTATCTCGTGCATGGCAAGATCGGCAACTCCGCCACCGCCATCATCTGCGACATGAGTGAGGGCAAATTCGGCCCCTTCACGAAGCAGCTTTTCATCGCCGATCAGAGCCACAGCAATCTCAGCCGTGTCTTCTTGGAAACCATCAACGGCATCAAACAAGGTGTCGTCTTCCCCTTCCGCAGTGGTTTCACCAGCGGCCTCATCGGCGGGCGCATGGATGATGAAGGCCGCATCTTCACCGGCGGCAGTGATCGCGGCTGGGGCGCACGCGGCGGCAAGCCTTACTGCTTCGAGAAATGCGAGTGGACCGGCAAGGTGCCCTTCGAAGTGCATGAGATGCGAGCGAAGAGCGACGGCTTCGAACTAACCTTCACCCAACCCGTCGATCCGAAGACCGCAGGTGATGTGTCTAGTTACAACATGCGCCAGTTCGTCTATGCCTACCGCGAGCAATACGGCGGCGACGAGATCGACGAGATCCTCCCGAAGATCACCGCTGCCAAAGTCGCCGCCGATGGCAAGAGCGTGCGCCTCACGATCTCTCCCCTAACCAAAGGCCACATTCACGAGCTGCACTTTGAAGGAGTGAATAACACCAGCGGCCAGCCTCTGCTACACACCGTCGGCTACTACACGCTGAACGAGATCCCGAAGTGAAGTAGACGACCAAACACAAATCTCTTCATCGCCCGGCAGGCTGCTGCCGGGCGATTTTATTTTCACGGCACCTGTAACGCTCGCCGCAAATTCGTGCATCCCCCCATGAAGCTACTTCTGGCAGCAAGATGCCGCTGGAGACGCCCAACAAACTCCAAACTCAAATCATCCACATCCCATGAAACCCATCGCCTCACTCCTCCTCGTTCTCGCTCTTCATGCAGCAGCACTCAGCCAAGCCTCCGCCAATGAAGACACCTTCAAGCCCCAGCAGGCTCCTGGCGCGCCCATCACGCCTCGTCAGACCAGCACCCCCGACAATTCTATTCCTTACAAGGTGAAGTTAACAACCAGCCAGACGCTCCCCTTCGATGTGAACCACCCCAGCGTGCCGGATGGGTATCCCACCCAAAGCGAAGGATTCATCCCAAGCATCGCCGAGAATGGCTACATCGACACCCGCAAGCCGAATGATGCACCGCCCACCAAGGCCTGGAATCCATTGGTAAGCACAGAAACGATGCCGTTTGACCCCTCGAATCCACCAAGCGTGAACGACGCCCGTGAATGGCTGGCGAAGATTCTCAATGACAACACCGATGGCGAGTCGATCCGCCTCTCAGACCTCTTCCTGAACCCAGCTTTCTTCGCCGCCGCCCACGCCACGGGCCCAGAGGCAGACGCTCTGCGTGGCGAACTCGACTGGCTCATGCTGAGCGGCGTGATCCTCGGTCTCGATGGCGATGACGGCCTGGATGACTTCGATGGCACGAACGGCAGCGATGATCTTCGTGGCAGTGACGACCCTGATGAGATCGCTGCTCAGAAGAGCCCCGCTGAAAACGGCTTCGTCTTTGGCACTACAACTTACCTCACGGAACCAGCCACCAATGGCTTTGTTTTTGGAACGACGAGCTACGCCAAAGAGCCGGAGGCCAATGGCTTTGTGTTCGGCACCACCACCTACCTGACGGAGGCTGCCAACA
>CAYMHJ010000135.1:0-16145 GCA_964390165.1 uncultured Prosthecobacter sp.
CGTCCTTCTTCGCGGTGCCATCCGGTAGAATGACCTGCGCCTTCGGGTTCGTGTAAGGACTCTCCTTGATGCGCCAGTCGATCTGCAATTCGAAGTCGCCGAACTCCTTCACCGTCCACAAATTGCGGTCGCCTTTACCTTCGTCTTTCGGATCGCAGTCGATAACGCTCTCGACCACCGACCAATCGCCCTCCTTCGCGTCATGGGTGGTCCAACCGTCGAGGTTTTTGCCGTTGAAGAGCGAAACAAAGTCTGACTCGCCGGCGCGAAGGGTGGCGACACAGGCGATGGTGAAGAAGAGCAGGAGGCGAGTCATGGCGGGATCGTAAACGAGCCCGGCCTGCCAGGCTTGCGAAACTCACCTCGACCGAAACACCTCGCTCATCAAACACTCGACCATCAGTGTCTTCAGACCGAGGCCTTGTTTTTTCACTTTGGATTGGAGGTCGTCGATGAGGAGATCGTCGTTGAGCTCCATGGTGCGGCCGGTGGTGTAGGTGAGGAGCTGGCGGATGAGGTGGCGGGTGAAGTGATCGGCGCGGGTGTCGTGGATGACGCGCTTGAAGCCGGTGAAGTCGGCGTAGGTCTCGCCGGAGGGGAATTCGCCGGCGGTGTCGATCTTGGGGGCTTCTTTGGCGTTTTTGGGCTTCGGGTAGGTTTTCCGCCAGCGGCCAACGGGATCGAAGGCTTCGAGGCTGAAGCCAAGCGGATCGATCTTGCGATGGCACTCGGCGCAGGCGGCATCGGCGCGGTGTTTGGCGAGTCGGTCGCGGATGGTGGTGGCGCCGCTGACGTCGGGATCGATCGCGGGCACGACATCCGGCGGCGGTGGCGGCGGGATGCCGAGGATGTTTTCACTGACCCACACGCCGCGCGTGACGGGTGAGGTCTCGACGCCATTCGCGCTGACGGTCAGCACGGCGGCCATGCCGAGCAGACCGCCGCGATGGTTGTTGCCTTTGAGGCTGACTTTTTGGAAGCCGTCGGCGAGGCGTAGTTCGTCCTTCTCCGGGAGTTCGTAGAGTTTCGCGAGCTTCTTGTCCACGAAGCTGTGCTCGCTGTCGATGAACTGCGCGACGGAGCCGTTGTGCTTGAGCAGATCACGGAAAAAAAGACGTGCCTCGGTCTTCATCGAGGTGGGCAGGTCCTCGGCGTAGTAGGAGCGCACGACTTCGCGCGGAGGTGGCATGCCGCCGAGGTCACGGAGATTGAGCCAGCTGTCGAGAAAGCCGTTCACGAAGCCCTCGATGCGTTCGTCGGCGATCATGCGCTGGATTTGCTTTTTGAGCTCGGCGTCCTCGGTGAGCTTGCCGGACTTCGCGGCGGCGATGAGCGCGTCATCCGGTGGTGCAGCCCAAAGCGCATAGGAGAGGCGCGTTGCGAGGTCGTAGGGCTTGAGGCGCTTTTCCGACTCGTCGGTGATCTCGCTGAGGTAGAGAAAGGACGGCGAGCAGAGGATTAGCTTCAGCGCGTCGAGCGCGGCCTGTCGCGGTGCGGCTTTTTCGTCGATGCGCTTTTCATACATGGCGCGGATAGGCTGGCGGTCCGCGTCGTTGAGTGGACGACGGTAGGCTTTTTCAGCGAAGGCATTCAATTGATCGAGCGCCTTGGCCTCCTGGAAGCCGTCTTTGCCAAACACGGCGACTTCCTCGGCGCTGCCGGGTTTTTCAGGCACGGGGCCGTGGATCTTGATCTCGCTGATGCGGATGTGCGGGAGCTTGCCTTCCCGCAGGATATGGGCGCGACCGACGCCGGAGGTGCCGATCTTCTCTTTGAACTCGTCTTTGTATTTCTTGTTGATCGTGACGACCGAGGCGCGGGATTCATACGGGCCGTTCGGGAAGATGAAGCGCGGTGTTTGGCCCGCTTCGAGCCACACGCGAAATTTGAACCACGTGGGCTTGTTGTCCGGCACGACGGCGCTGGCGAGCAGCGGCTCGATGGCCTGCGGGTAATGGATGTGGCCCTTGGTGACATCGCCGGGCACGACGCCGAGGATGAAGGGCTCCGAGAAGTCGATGCCGAAGATCGCGGGATCGTAATGCGTGTCGCGATGCAGCGCCGTGGCCTCGACCTCGACGTCGTAGAGTCCGGAGACGGGCACGCCTTGCTTGAAGTCCTCGATGTGGCCGTAGCCGCCCTGACGCGTGTCGGTGTTCGGCTGTTCGTAGAGGCAGAGGTAGCGGAAATTGAAGGCCGATTTGTGCGACCCCGTCAGCTCCTCGTATTGCACGAAGTTGCTGTTGAACTGCCAGTCCTTCGGCTGCGTCGGCGGTTTGCCGAGCCGTGTCTCGACGAGGCGGTTCGCGGACTGGAAGTATTGATCCACGAGGAAACCGGAGGTCACAAGCGTCTTGCCGATGGTGTCCATGTGCTCGCTCGTTTTCTCCTTCGGAAAATCCGCCGTGAGGCCCAGCGTGTCCACGCGACGGCCAAAGAGCACGGCGAGCGTGTTCTCATACTCACGGCTGGAAAGCCGACGCATCACGGTGCGGCTGCCGGTGCTGTCGAGGCTCTTGTGCGCGGCCACGGTGCCGTCACGTAGTGCCCGGATCATCGCGAGACGCTCGTCATCACCGGGCTGATCAGCCTTCTTCGGCGGCATCTCCTTCAGCGTGAGCTGGTCGATGATGTCCCGCGCCTCGATGAGATCGGCGGTGCCTTTCAGCGGCAGCTCGAACTTCTCAAACGTGCGATCCCCCTTCTGCACATCCGCGTCATGGCATTCGAGGCAGTATTTGCCGAGGAACTGCTGCACGAGTTGGGGCGGAGCGTCAGCGGCATACGTGAACGTGGCAACCAAGGCGAAGCAAAGCAGTCCTCTCGCTCCGCGAGAGGAGCGTGGGGCGGTGAAAGGGAATTTCGTCATCGAACGGAGAATACGTGAGGTGTTGGCGGGAGTCTTGAGCGCATCTTGCGGAGCAAGAGGGCTACGTTGCTGACGCGAAGTGAAGATCAGGGGGTGCAAATGCGATAGCGCGTAGGCGGGCATTTCTAAACAGCAAATATCCAGGTGATTTAACGCCAATGATCTGAAAATCGGGTTTCAAGGAGCCGGGACGAATCACGCGGCTGGGCAGTCATAGCCATGGCGGGCCGGACTACTTTCGACCCATGCTGGCTTCCCGGCTGGTGACTGTCGCTGCGTGCGGTAGGTCGGATGCCTATTGCCGGCTCGCACGGATCGTCACACGTGTGCTCGTGAGTGTGAAGCTGCGCCAGCGTGAAAAGTGGCGCTCGCTGGCCTTTCAGCGTGTGCGCGAGCTGTGTGGCGATCATCCCACGCTCGCTGTCTTCCTCGAAGACCTTGTGCCGATGGAGTTGTGCTTACGTCCGACGCTGGATGGCAGCATCAACTCCTTCCGCTGCAATGTCGAAGATGCGCTCAGCAGCGTCTATCGGCACGCCTTTGATCTCAAGCGAAACATCCTCTCGCCAGCCGCCAGCGGCAGTCAGCCTCCGGTTTTTCCAGATCTTGGAACAGTCGCGAAGCGGAGTCGAGCAGGTGCGGGGAGCACCTGAATCGTCCGGGCGGCAATCGCTCCTTTGGGCTCTTTGGGGCTCTGGGAAAGGGGGGCAGGGCGGTGGTGAACTCCAGGGCTGATGAGGTTGGTGCTTTTGGCGCATCCTTCCGGCGACATGCCTCGGCAGGAGGCAGGCGGCAGGCTGTGGATGGAAGGAAAACTTGACCTAACAGATAGGAACCGCTGATATGCGTGGGCATGGCCTTCTCGCAGCCGAAAACAGGTGCCCCGGTGGCAGAAAACGGGAATACACCTTGAATACAAAAGCATTTCCTCAGCGCCTTGAATCCAGACCTCACCCATCCATGTCCCATGTGCGGAGCCGCGGAGAAAGCAGGCGGCCTCTGCGTTGCCTGCGCTTTGGGGGATGCCTTTGGTGAGACCGGCTCGACGGGGTGTAACTCCCTCGGCTGCATCGGCGGACATGAATTGATCGAGATCATCGCCCGTGGCGGCATGGGCATTGTGTATCGCGCACGGCAAAGTGATCCGGTGCGCGAGGTGGCGCTGAAGGCGCTGCCGGGCGCGGAGTTGATCAGTGAGGAGGCGCGGCAGCGCTTCCGCATCGAGGCGCAGGCGATGGCTCGTTTGCAGCATCCGGCCATCGTGCCGATCTATGAATTGGGGGAGGAAGACGGGACGCCTTACTTTACCATGAAGCTGGCGGCGAGCGGCTGTCTGGCGCAGCGCATTGGCGATTTCAAAGGCAAGTGGCGGGAGATCGCAGAGCTGATCGCCACCATCGCGGAGGCGGTGAATTACGCGCATGAGCGCGGCGTGCTGCATCGTGATTTGAAGCCGGGAAACGTGCTCTTTGATGAGAGCGGGCAGGCGCTGGTCAGCGATTTTGGTTTGGCCAAGCTCATTGGCGAGGAGGCGGACCTGACGCGAACCATTGCGCTTATGGGTACACCGAACTACATGGCACCGGAGATGATTCGAGATTCCAAGGCCGTGACGATCGCCTGCGATGTCTGGAGCCTCGGCGTTATCCTTTACCAACTCCTCGCTCAAAGGCTGCCGTTTGATTTGGATAACCTCCCTGCTGTGCTACGCGCAGTGTCCGAGGATGAGCCACCACCTCTGCGCACGGACGTTCCCCGTGATCTTGTCGTCATCGCTCTCAAAGCCATGCAGAAGGTGCCGGAGAAGCGCTACTCCAGCACGCACGCCCTGGCTCATGACCTTCTCTGCTGGCTCAGAGGAGAAGCCATCGTGGCGCGACCAGTCTCCGCCTTGGAGCGCGCTGTGCTCTGGGCAAAACGAAAGCCTGCCATGGCCGCAGCCATAGCACTGCTGACCTTGACCATTGTTACCAGCGCCGTCCTGCTCATCCGCAGCAATCAGCACCTTCGTGTGGTGGACACGGCGCGGCGGCAGCAGATTCATCATTCCCTGCTCGCTCAGGCAGATGCTGAACGCGTGAGCCTGGTGCCTGGTCACACGGATCGTGCTTTGGCGCTAGTGAGAGAGGCGCTCACGCATGGTGAGTCCACCCGTGCCAGTTCCGTGGCGGCTTCTGTTTTGGCCATGCCAGACCTCAGGGAGACCCGTCGGTGGGCGGTGCAGCCAAGTGTCAGTGACCGCCAGTCAGTAAGCTTTTCCGGGGACCTCTCCTTATGCTTGCAGCGGGTGCCGCCCACGCTTGTCAGCCATCCAGCATGGAATGCAGGTGCGTTTGGTTTGTGGGATGTGGCAGGGAGGCGGTGGAAAGTACAGATGCCTCTGACTGAGGCAAGAACCTTTGTCGATCTGGCGCTTTCACCCGATGCACGGCACGCGGTCGTCGCCTACTCCCAGTTCATTGAGTTCTGGGACATCACCACCGGAAAGCAGATCAGGGAGTTGGAGTGCGCCGTCACCTGTCCTGGGATGTTCACCACTTCAGATGGCAGCTATTACGCCGTTCTCGATGGCCAGTTGACCCGGTGCCGACCACCCTCGTTCGAGCCGGAGGCCGTGAGTGATCTGGACCTGGGCGCTTGCTATGGCCTCAGCATCGATCCCGCGGGTTCTTCAGCGGTGGTTCAGATGCCAGATGACTCGTTTTTAAATCCCCTCAAACACAAGGTGGAGGTGCTTTCGCTGGCGAATGGCAAGAGCATCTACAGTCAGGCGGCTCATCTCCATGGGGATTTAGAGTGGGTGCGGAAGGGCGGCGCTTTCGCCGGTTATGAGCATTACACGGGCTTGGTGCTGGTGTTTGCCTCGCCGTTTGGACTTGTGCCTCCCATCGGCCTAGCCAGGAGCATGAGTGTGGGTTCGCGGCTCTCCGCGCGGTCAGATGACAGTTGGATGGCGCTCGGTGACAACGGCGGCTTTTCCTTCATCCGCGACATGCATACAGGCGTGGATGTCATGAGGTTCCCTGCCGTACCCATGGCGCTCAAGTTCTCGGTCGATGGCTCCAAGCTCGCTTACTCTCCCAGTCCCACGCTTCTGGCAGTCCTAGATGTCGTGGAAGCACCCGCCTTAAAGCAGGCCCGTGCCGGCAAGCTGGGGCAAAACATCGATGATGAACTGGCCGTCAGCCAGGACGGGCGCTGGGTCTTTACCACGGGAAACACCGGAGCCGCTCTTTGGGATACGGCCAGCCTGAGCGAGACTTGGCGAGGCTACCTCAACAAGGCCTATGTGACAGTGAGCGGGGTATCCTTCACCCATGATTCCAAAGGCATACGATTCTTTTCGCCTGTCCGGGGTGGCGTCACATGGCAGGTCAAGGAGCCCGTCGGCGGGCCGGTCATTGTTGAACCACTTGCGGGCCTGAAGCCGCTGCCAAAAAGTGATCTGAGTGATTTCAGCGCCAGCGCGAACGGCATCTGGTCCTGCTCCAAGCGTGTCTCGAATCAGAAATACAGCCTCTACCGCAACGGCGAGCTGGTGGTGGAGGCCCCCATTCCCATTTCCACCGTTCAGGGTAGCCAACACAGCCTTGCTCTCAGCAATGACGGCAGGTGGCTGGCACTCACTCAAATCCCAGGCAGCACCCAGGGCTCGGTGGAACTCAGCTCCTGGAAGCCACCCCACCCAGTTCACACCCTCTCCACCAGTCCGTGCTATGTGCAGGCAGGCTTTTCACCCGACAATCAATGGTTACTCGCAGGGGGGGGATGCAGACTACGTTATTTGGGACACCACCACCCTCCAGGAAGTCTGGCGGCTGCCTGCTGAGCTTTCCACCAGCACCTGGGGCACTGCCGCCTTCAGTCCTGATGGCAAAATGTTGGCCGTCGAGATGCCCCAAGGCAAAATCCGTCTGCTGCGCCCTGGCACCTGGGAAGAAGTACTCACCCTCACCCCACCTCAGCTCGGCCATGTCAGCCGCATGGCTTTCTCCCCCGACAGCCGTCATCTCTACACCACCGGCGGGCAGATTTTGAACCGCTGGGATGTGGCGAAACTTCAGGCCGAGCTGGCGGCCTTGGGGCTTCAGTGGTGAAGGCTGCGGCGAAATGTCGAATGCGTCATTTGTCATCAAGCCTTGAACATATCGTGAATCGTCAGCACCTCTTTGATCGGCAGCATTCACATAGCTGACGCAGCGGTGTTGTTGTCCGCAATGCGGGTATGATCACTTACTTGCCAGTACTAGCAACGTCACCTTCAACGACCCAAGCCCGCCCCAGCCCAATTACTTCTACCGAATCAGCTACTGAGAACCCAGTAACCATTTAAATCTCACCCCGACTCTCATGAATTCCTTCCTCACTCCAGCCGCACGAGTCCTGGCCGCCCTGCTGCTTGCCAGATCCGGCCTGCAAGCCGCTGCCACCATGACAGTGGACTGGACGGTGAACTCCACCATCTTGGATAATAACCCCACCGGCATGGCGGACAATCGCACGATCTCGGGCAGCTGCCCGAGACGTGGACCCTGACACATTGCTGGATACCGACTCGCGCACGGCCTACCTGAGCAATTTCCAGGGACTGAACGCCACTGGCGACTGGCCCCTCTTCGTGGCCGACAACGCCGCCGGAGACAACACCACGCTCACAAGCTGGGCATGACTATCAGCGGCACTCCCAAGCCTTCGCGGGCCATGCTGCTGATGCTGGGTCTGCTCTCCATGACCATGCATCGGCGGAAGTCTGCGAGGATGTGACCTGCCAGTAGCGCTGCCGCATTCATTCGTCAGCGCAGCCAGCCAGTGGTTCGGTCGCCCAATGCGGAGGTAGGGCGAGTTTCCAACTCGGAGAGGGGAAGAGTGATGAAATCACACTCGGTGGACTTAATGGGTCAGCGCATAAAACAGGATGTTGATCCCAAGCGGGTACGCATACTTCTCGGAGAACTCGCGGAAATACCAGGGGTCCGTGCCCTCCTCTTCCCAGCCATCACCGAGGTCGGTGTTGTGGCAGATGAGCATGATAATGCGCTTCTTGTCATCATAGACGGCTCGGTAATGCGGCGTCTCGGCGTCCCAGCGCTCGGCGGTGATGCCCTGATCCCTTCCGGCCATGGCGTGACCCACGCTGGGGATCTGCGGCTTCACTTTCAAAGGGAAGACCATGTGGAAGATCTCGTGCTCCACGGGCAGCTCCACGGGTTCACGGTCGGGAAAAATCTGCTTCAGTGCGCTGTGGAAGACCTCCCACTCATGTTCGCCCCAGAAGTCATCCACCATGATGAAGCCACCATTCAGCATGTAGTCCCGCATCACGGTCGCCTCTTCGTTTGTGAGCGTGATGTTTCCCGGCTCGATCATGTAGATGAAGGGGTAGTGTCGCATCTGCTCCGCCACGATGTCCACGACGGCTCCTTTCGGACTGACCTGTAGGGAGGTCATCTGTTGCAGGCGATACGAGAAGTTTAGGTCCGCGTCCGGGTAGTCCGTGGCCCACTTTCCACCTCCGCGATACCGCCCCCAGCGTTCGCTGTCTGAGTTGTAACGAAGCCTGGCAAAGACAAACAAGTCGTTGGGCAGCTCCTTCGAGACCGGCCAGGTGGGGAAGTCCATGAACTGTCCGCCTCTGCCCGCCTCGCGTGGGTCTTCCGGCACGGAGCCGTCTTTGATGCCGAAGTTCGTCGGGTTGCCCGACTCCCCCATATCCGCCGCCCACACCAGACTGGACACGATCAAGGCAAGCGCGAAGGCGATGAGGGAGTGGCTTTTCATACGAGAGTCAGTGTGCAGGATGCGGACCAGTCTGCACAAGACTGGAAACGCACCCCGACCGCATTTCTCGTGACTGATTTCCGCCAATGACAGGAACGGCGTGCTCCTGCCGGCGGGAGATCACAGAATCGAGCCCGGCTCATACGCCGCTGCATCTGGGTGCGCGAGTGTGAGCACGGACACACGAGCGGCGAAGTGATCCACCTGCTCGGCGGCATCACCGGCATTTGCGCGGCCCTGCTCCACGAGCTTTTCAAAGGCCTCCGCCTTCAGACCCAGTCGCTCATCGACTGCCAGACGGCTGAAGAGCGTGTTATGCGTGATTTTGCCGGTGCGCATGTCCTTGGCCACTTGCACGGCGTGCTCTTTGATGGCCTCATGGGCTGCCTCGCGGCCTGCGCCGGTTTTCACGGCTTCCATCAGCACCGTCGTCGTCAGCAGGAAGGGCAGGTAGCGCATCAGCTCTTGCTCCACCACAGCCTCAAAGATCTCCATCTGGTTCAGCACGGTCAGCGTCGTTTCCAAAAGACCATCCATGGCCAGGAAAGCATCCGGCAGCATCACGCGGCGGACGACGGAACAGGATACATCGCCCTCGTTCCATTGATCGCCCGCCAGACCGGAGGCCATGGTGAGATAACCTTTGAGGATCACATGGAAACCATTGATTCGCTCGCAACTGCGGCTGTTCATCTTGTGTGGCATCGCCGAGCTGCCGACCTGGCCTTTGGCAAAACCTTCCGAAGCCAGCTCATGACCCGCCATGAGGCGCAGCGTCTTGGCAAAGCTGCCCGCGCCACTGGCGACATGCACAAGCGTGGAGATGACCTGCATGTCCAAACTGCGAGGATACACCTGGCCCACGCAGTCGAGCGATGCGTGGATGCCCAAGTGATGCAGCACGCGCTCCTCCAGGGAGCGGGCCTTGGAGACATCGCCATTAAAAAGGGTGATCTGATCCAGGCGAGTGCCCACAGCGCCTTTCAAACCTCGGGCTGGGTAGGTTTGAATGAGTGCCTCCAGCGCCTGCACGCCCAGCAGCATCTCCTCACCAAACATCGCCAGACGCTTGCCCAGCGTACTCACCTGCGCTGCGACATTGTGTGTGCGTGCTGTGAAGGGGATGTCGCGAACCTGATGTGCGCGGCGGGCCAGACCGGCCAGCACGGCGATGCTCTTTTTCCGCACCTCCAGCAGCGCGCGGAAGACCTGGAGCTGCTCCACATTCTCCGTCAAGTCACGGCTGGTCATGCCTTTGTGGATGTGCTCATGGCGGGCCAGATCACAAAACTCCTCGATGCGCGCCTTCACATCATGCCGTGTCACGCGCTCACGCTCCATGATCGAGTTCAGATTCACCTGATGCTTCACCGCCTCATAGGCTTCGATCACGCCTTCCGGCACTGGGATGCCCAGATCCCGCTGTCCCTTCAGCACGGCGATCCAGTAATCACGCTCCAGCCGCACTTTCCCTTCGCCTGACCAGAGGGCGCGCATGGCTGGGGTGGCGTAACGTTCGGCGAGGACATTGGGGATGGAATCAGGCTGGGACATGGGAGGTGTGGAATGACGGAACGCGAAGGACGAATGACGAAGCCAGACCGTCCATGGCGGGCGGGCGATTTAGGGCGGAGAGCGATGAATGCAACGCCCGATTCACCGCGTTTGCAGCGCGGGCAGGCTCACTTCGCCTGTGCTTTCATGACTTCCTGGAAGGGGGAGACGACACCCAGCGTGCTCGGGATGAACTCATCTGTGCGGAAGCAGCTCGCGGGCAGACCTTCGGCATTGATCAGGTTTGCGCCCTCAGGCCAGGCGGCCCAGGCATAGCGGACGCCGACAGGGAAGGGGACGACATCGCTGGAGACGATGACCTCGTTGTTCTCGATCTTCGCCTGTGCCCAGACCCATTTCTGATCTTCACCAGCGATCTGGAAATGCTTCAGTTCGCCGCCGTCGCGGGTTTTTAATCCACCGCCGACATGGTCGAACTGCACGCGCACCTTGTTCCCCTCAATCAGCGCATTTTTAAACATCGGGCCGCTGAAGACAGTGTCTGCACGGCCATAATCCTTCGCCAGCGCCCAGAGGGCCAGACGGCGTCCGACCTCCTGTTTATTCTTCGGGTGGATGTCTCTTTGATCACCGATGTCATTGATGACAGCCAGGCCGGTTTTGGGCAAAGTGATGGCGGTGAGGTACTGCGCCTCCTGAAGCTCGGCCCAGGTATCGGCAGTTCCGGCTTCCGTGCTCACTGGCTGTCCGTTCCCGAAATTGGCGAGCTGCACGATGTAGAAGCTGAACTCACTGTTCCAGCGGGTGCGCCAGTCATTGATCATGTTTGGCAGCAGCTCCTGATACTGAAAGGCGCGCTTCTGATTTGACTCTCCCTGATACCAGATGGCGCCCTGTACGGAGTAGGGGATGAGCGGCGCCACCATGGCATTGAAAAGCACGGCAGGGTGGTGCGGTGTCTTGGTTGGGTCTTCAGGTGGGCGCGGGGCGGGTGGAGCTTTTTGCTTTTTGTCAGCGGGCAGCTTGGCGTTTTCTTCACTGATTTTCTTTGCGGCGGCCTGCCACTCGGCCTTGGCGACATCGTATTTGGCGATCTCCGCCGTGGCGTCCCAACTTTCACGGATGCCGTCCCAGTCACTCAGCATCTGCGCAGCACAGGGGCGCTCATCCAGGGATTCACGGCTCGTCCATGCCTCGATTCGAGTGCCGCCCCAGGAGGTGTTGATCAGTCCCACGGGCACCTTCAGCACCTGATGCAGATGGCGTCCGAAAAAGTATCCCACAGCGGAGAACTGCCCGGCATTCTGTGGATTGGCCTCCTTCCAGGAGCCTTTCACATCATCGGCGGGTACCATGGCCACTGCACGCTCCACATTGAACATGCGGATCTGTGGGAAGTTCGCCGCCGAGATCTCCTGCTGCGGGTTGCCCGCCTGGCTCACCGTCCACTGCATGTTCGATTGTCCTGAGCAGACCCAGACTTCCCCCACCAGCAGGTTTTTCAATGTGACCGTCGTCTTGCCGACGATGCTCATTTCCTGCGACTGTGCATTGGCAGGCATTGGGTCGAGCACCACGCGCCATTTCCCATCCAGGTCCACCCGGGTGACCTTCGTCTGACCGGCGAAGGTCAGGCTCACGTCCTCATCCGGGGCACCCCAGCCCCACACTGCCACCGGTCTGCCCTGCTGAAGCACGAGGCCGTCGCTGAATAGAGCGGGCATTTTGATGTCAGCGCGGACAGCGCTGGAGATCAGGGCGAGCAGAAGACCGAGCAGGAGGGAGGCTTTCATGGATGGGGGAAAAGTCACAACAGGCTGACATTGCTGTTCTTGCAAAGGCTGCTCAAGCTCTATTCAGATCTGAGGTCTTGAAATGTCTGCCCGATGACTTCTCTACCCAGAGGTTGGCGGGCTCGTCTCAGGGCTGGAACGCCTCATGCTTCAAAGAAGGTCAGGATGGCAGACGATGCTGTCTTGACCTTCGCACTTTTGGCCTCTTGAGTCGCCGCCCATGAATCGTACCGCCATCCTCAATGTCGTCGGCCTGACGCCCCGCCTCATCGGCGAGCACACGCCGAAGATCCGAGCATTTATGGAAAGGAGTCGCAGTGCCTTGATTGAGCCGGTGGTTCCTGCGGTGACTTGCACGGCCCAGGCCACCTACGTCACCGGGCGGATGCCGCGCGAGCACGGCATCGTGGCGAATGGCTGGTATGATCGTGAGTATGCCGAGCATCGCTTCTGGAAGCAGCCGGAGCAGCTCGTGCAGGGGGAGAAGCTCTGGGACATGCTGCGCAAAGGCGACCGTGAGTTCACCTGCGCGAAGGTCTTCTGGTGGTACAACATGCACTCCACCGCCGACTACTCAGTGACGCCGCGCCCTCTGTATCTCAGCGATGGCAGCAAGGTCTTCGACATCCACACCTACCCCATGATCCTGCGGGACCGGATGAAGCGCGATCTCGGCGAGTTCCCCTTCATGAATTTCTGGGGGCCTGCCTCGGGCATCGAGTCCTCCAAATGGATCGCTGCGAGCGCGAAGTGGATCGAGGAGAAGCACTGGCCCACGCTGAGTCTCGTGTATCTCCCACATCTCGATTACAACCTCCAGCGTCTGGGTTTGAAATTAGACGGCATCGCGGAAGATCTGCGCCAGATCGACGAGGTGGTGGGGGACTTGATCGACTTCTACGAGAGCCGTCAGATCAAGGTGGTGATCCTCTCCGAATACGGCATCACGGATGTGGACCGCCCCGTGCATCTGAACCGCATCTTCCGGGACTACGGCTGGGTCTCCATCAAAGAGGAACTCGGGCTGGAGACCATCGACCTCGGTGGCTCGCGCGCCTTCGCCATCGCCGATCACCAGATCGCGCACATCTATGTGAAGGACCCCACCATCATGGATCAGGTCCGCGCCGTGCTGGAGCAGACACCCGGCGTGCAGCAGGTGCTTGGCAAGGTGGAGAAACACTACGCGAAGCTGGACCACGCCCGCAGCGGCGAGTTCATCGCCATCGCGGATGAGCGGAGCTGGTTCACCTACTACTACTGGCAGGACGATGCCAAAGCGCCCGACTTCGCCCGCTGTGTCGATATTCACCGCAAGTGCGGCTACGACCCCGTGGAGCTTTTCATCGACCCGAAGATCAAGTTCCCCAAGCTCAAGCTCGGCCTCACGCTGGCGAAAAAGAAGCTCGGCTTCCGCTACCTCATGGATGTCATCCCGCTGGATGCCACGCTCGTGAAGGGCAGCCATGGACGCCTGCCAGAGGACCAGAAAGACTGGCCTGTCCTCATGGGGGACATCCCGTCTCTGCCTGCCCAATCAGCCGTCCGCGCCGATCAGGTCTGCGGGCATCTGCTCAACGTTTGCACACGGCCATGATTGCCACTTGCAACCCGGCCCGGCCCATCCAATCGGGAGCGCTCTCATGAGCGGATTCACCGGCACACTCAACCCCCAGCAAAGACAGGCGGCCACGCACATTAACGGACCGCTTTTGATCCTGGCCGGGGCGGGCACGGGCAAGACGCGAGTCGTCACCGCCCGCATCGCCTACATGATCAATGAAGGCATCAAGCCGGAGAACATTCTGGCCGTGACCTTCACCAACAAGGCCGCCACGGAAATGCGCCAGCGTGTGAAAGAGATGTGCCGTGGCAACTCGGGCAACAAGGTCATCGTCGGTACCTTCCACGCCTTTTGCGCCAAGCTCCTGCGCGAGTTCGCCGAAAAGGTCGGCTACAAGCAGAACTTCGTCATCTACTCCCAGAGCGAGCAGATCAGCCTGATGAAGCGCGCCATGAAGGACCTCCTCGTCAAAGAGGAGACGCTCGACCCCCAGGCCGTGCTCACGAAGATCAGCAAAGCCAAGAACTACGGTGAGAGCCTGGGCGATCCCGAAAAAGATCTCCATGCCGCCGTGGGTGAGAAATACGCCAACGAGCTGCGCGCGCTAAACGCCATGGACTTCGATGACCTGCTCTGTCTCGGCGTGCAGCTTCTGGAAGGCCATGCCGAGGTGCGCGAAATCCTCTACAAGCGGCATCGCTTCGTCATGGTGGATGAGTTCCAGGACACAAACTCCCTCCAGATGCGCCTGCTGCGTGCCCTCGTCCCCGCGCCTTACAATGTCTGCGTCGTGGGAGATGACGACCAGTCCATCTATGGCTGGCGCGGAGCTGAGATCACCAACATCACGGAGTTCGAGAACTTCTTCCCCGATCCCACCGTGGTGAAGCTGGAGGAGAACTACCGCTCCACCACACCCATCCTCCACACGGCGAACAGCCTCATCATCAACAACGCCGGACGCCGCCCCAAAACATTGTGGAGCCGCAACGTCGGCAGCGCTCCCGTGCGTCTCGTCGCCGTGGAAGATGACAAGGAGGAGGCTGAGATGATCGGCAAGGAGATCGAGCGAGCCTTCTTTGCCGACAAAGAGCCCTACGAGTCCTTCGCCGTGCTTTTCCGCACGAATGATCAGAGCCGCATTCTGGAGCAGGCCTTCCGTCAAAAGAAGATCCCGTATCGCGTCATCGGCGCGCGCAGCTTCTTTGACCGGCGGGAGATCAAGGACATCCTGGCCTACCTCACCACCATGCATAATCCGCATGATGACATCGCCCTGCTGCGGGTTTTAAACACACCCACGCGCGGCATCGGCACCACGTCAGCAGAGCTGGCAAGGGAGAGCTCCATGGAGAAGCACCACAGCGTCTGGGTGGCACTCTGTGATGAGGATTTCCTCCGCCAGATCCCCGAGAAAGCGCGCAATGCCATGCGCACCTTCACCGGGATCATCAGCAAGTATGCCGCCGCCGCACAGAGCGAGGGCGTGATGCTCGCCGAAATGGTCGAGCATTTGATCCTCGAGATCGGCTACCGCGAGTATCTGCAAAAGCTCGCCAAGACCCCCGAGGAATACAACGGCTGGGACAATGGCCTGAGCGAGTTCATCAAGCAGCTCTCCAACTACGACGAACGCAACCGCAAGGACGGACTCGCCGGTTTCCTCGATGAGGTCACCCTCAATGACGAGCGCGAGGACAAGGACGACATCGAGAAGAAGAAAGGCGTCTGCCTCATCACCATGCACGCCAGCAAAGGGCTGGAGTTTCCCATCGTCTATCTGCCCGGCCTGGAGCAGGGCATCCTCCCGCACAAGCGCAGCTATGAGGAAGGGCGCGTCGATGAAGAGCGCCGTCTCTTCTACGTCGGCATCACCCGCGCGCGGCAAAAGCTCACCATCAGCTACGTCCGCACCCGCATGAAGTGGGGGAAGACCCAGACCGAGCTGCCCAGCCCCTTCCTCAAAGAGCTAGACCGTACCCATGTCGAGGAGATCGACTACACTCAGCACATGAAAGAAACCGTCAGCCAGGAGGAGACCACGAACTTCTTCGCCGGGCTGAAGGCCATGCTCTCCGACGGTTAGCATTCGGAGCCCGTCTTTCCAATCACAGACGTGTGCGGCGAGATTCCATCTCCCCCCATCTCCGTCGAGTGTCAAACTCGGGGCACCAGAGAACGAGTTGGGAAACTCGTTCTACTCTCCGCGTCGCAAGGTCTCCTGCGCAGCAGTCTCAGGCATCCTGACATCTTTCCGGCTCGGGCTAGCCGCCAGGGAAGGCCCATGTGCCAAGTGGCGGCAGTCTTGTTCCGACGCCTTAGGCTGTAATATCACTTTGCTGCCTCTCACTGAAACAGTAGCAACGGCAGGCAATACGACACTTGAGCTAGATCGAGGCGGCGGATTCTGTGGAGTACTGGAGCTGGGTAAAAGAAACCGGGGGGAGGGGATCGGCCCACGTTCCTGCGCGCCCTCTCTGAATGGGTTTCGAGCCGCGAAATTTCCCCCAATAGGGCGGCAGCATGAGAGACGTATACTTGGCCTCATTCTTGGAAGGTTGTTTCAGTCGTAGTAAATCGTTTATTATCATCGTGGCGAGGGTGATGGGAATCGAACCCACGTATC
>CAYMHJ010000136.1:0-16045 GCA_964390165.1 uncultured Prosthecobacter sp.
GGAGGCCTGCGTCAGGCCGGCATCGCCCGCTGGCCTGGAAAAGTGCCCGCCGGCCTTATCAACGAAGCACCCTGGGCATTCTGGGATTTCCTGCCCACGGCAGCAGAGCTCGCCGGAGTCGAACTCAAAACCTCGCACGACGGACACTCCATCGTCGAACTGCTCAAAGGCGGCCCATCCCCAAAACGTGAAGCTTTTTACTGGGAACTCCATGAAGGAACATCTCTCCAAGCCGTCCGCTTCGGTGACTGGAAAGCCGTCCGCAACGGCCCCGCGAAGCCCGTCGAACTCTACGACCTCGCCACCGATCTAGCCGAAACAAAAGACCTCGCCGCCAAGAAGCCAGATCTCGTGGTGAAAGCCGAGTCTCTCATGAAATCCATGCGCACCGAGCACGCTGACTGGCCGCTGGTGATGAAGCAGACGGGGAAAAAAGGAAAAAAGAAGTAGTCTGATCACTGTCTAACTAACGGGTGCTGGTGCTCGGTTTTGAATTAGCACAGCCCAATAGAATCTTACTTCACAACCAGCGAATCTGGATTAGCAGAACGTTCGATCACCAACATGCCGGGCTGTAACCCCAGCCTCGGCCGAAACCGTAAAGTGGTGTGTTGTAGCTGGAGAGAAAGAAGTTGCTGCGGTATGGGCTGCGATAGCCGTAATAAGGTGTGCGGTTGTAGCGGTAGGGCGAGTAGATGCGCTGATAAACCGGCTGACGGCGGACATAGTAGCCACGATTGTAGTTCGTGTAGTAGTAGCGCGAATCACGGCTGGCACCAATCTGAGTTCCAGCCAAAGAACCAAGCAGGCCACCAATGGCCGCTCCCTGAAGTGGCCGCCCGCTCTGATTACCAATGATGGCACCGAGCAAGCCTCCACCGACCGCGCCTACGACGGCACCCTGGCGCTCATTGGGTCCAGCATAAGGACTGACACAGGAGGTGAATGCAAGTGCGATTCCAAGAGCACCGACCATGACCAAGCGATGTGATATTGATTTCATAGTGTTGAGTGGGTTCACGCTCATGATGAATCTCATGAACGGTGGACATTGACCACGCTTTTAGCCGTTTCATTCAGAGACAGAAGGACAAAATCAGGCCTTGTTTTCACTGAGTCCAAACAGGTGTGATAATTTCAGAAATTGCCGAAGCGATCACCTCATCGAAGCCTGCGGAGCTCTGCGCGCAGCCGCTCCACTTCCTCCAGAAGCTGGGTGAGCAGCTTCACCCCGGCGAGGTTCATCTCACATGTCTCACGCAGATGCTCGATGCGGCGCAGGGCGCGGATGGTTTCATCATTAAACGCTGGCTGGATGAGGCCGTGCTCCTGGTATTGCACAATGGTCTGAGTGGAGACTCCGGTGAGTTCAGACACAATCTCAAGGCTGTAGCTGGCTTTGGGCATGGGGTCGTTCATGTCAGGCGCGCGGGTTGAAGGTGGATATACTACGGAGCTGCTCCCAGAGCTTGCGTTCGTCATCGCTGATCTGCGTGGGCAGCACGACGTTGATGGTGACGAAGAAGTCTCCACGCTCGCCAGTCTTGCCCTTCGGCAGGCCTTTGCCGCGAACTCGGAGTTTCTGAGCGTTTTCTGTCCCGGCTGGAATGCGTAGTTTGATGGAGCCATCAAGTGTGGGCACTATCACTTCCGCGCCAAGAACGGCTTCCCAGGGTGCCACATCGAGTTCGTGATGCAGGTCGGCCTCACGCGTGGTGAAGTCGGGATGCGAGGCATGACGCACACGCAAATAGAGATCGCCAGCTTCGCCGCCATTCATGCCTGGCTCGCCCTGGCCGGGCACGCGGATGCGGCGGCCGTCGGTGGCTCCGGGCGGGATGCGCACCTCAAAGGTGTGGGTATTCACCACACCCGTCTGGCGGTTCATAGTTTGTAGCGAAAGGGGCCGCTGGGTGCCGTGCATGGCTTCCTCCAGCGTGACGAGGATGTCGCCCTCGATGTCGTGACCACGTCGCGCTCGGACGTGTTTGCTCCGCCCCGTGGGAACGCCTTCTTCGAAACCCTGCGGAAAGCCGTAGCGGCTGCCACCACTGAAGTATTGCTCGAAGAAGTCGCTAAAGCCGGTGCCGCCGAAGTGGACGTCTTGCTCATGAGCGCCGACCTCGGGCTGCTGCCAGTTGGCACCTAGCGTGTCATACTTTTGGCGCTTTTCGGGATCGCCCAGCACTTCGTTAGCCTCGTTGATCTCCTTGAACTTTTCCTCGGCGCTTTTTTTGTCTTTCGCGGTGTCGGGATGGTATTGGCGGGCGAGTTTGCGAAAAGCTTTCTTGATGTCGTCAGCAGTGGCGTCCCGGGAGACGCCGAGTGTGGCATAATAATCTTTGAACTGTGCGGGCATGTCGGAGCTTCGCCTCGGGTTCGCGGCCTGTCGTTGTCATTCGGCGGCCATCCATTGGCCTCAAGGCCAAAGCAAAAGAATCCCCAGACCACCTAGCAATGCGATGCCCAGCCCTGCGAGAGCCGGTTTGATGAATGTCCGTGCTCCCAGCACGGCGACGAGCAAACCTTTGAAGATGATGTTTGCCAAGCCACCGACGAGGATCATGCGCCAGGCAGTGCTGGTTTCGAGATGGGCGGTGCTGACCAGTCGTGAAGTCGAAAGCGTGATGGCATCCATGTCAGTCATGCCCGAGATGGCGGCGGCGATGTAAAGGCCGGAGGCGCCGAAGTGCTCGCGGGCGGCAGCGACGAGGATCAAAACGACGGCGTAAAGCAGGCCAAAGATGACGGCGCTCTTCAGTTCAGAAGGTGGAGCCTCATCGGGTGTGTGTTTGCCTGTCTTTTCCGAGATGCGATGCGCGATGGCCGCGATGAGGCCGAACCAAAACATCATCGCCAGCAGAGGTGGCAGCATCTCTTTCAAATGGGCGGGCGCGGCGATGGCGACCTCGACCAGAACGCGGACAAAGACAAAGGCGGAGGCGATCAGGGCAATGGCGGCGAGGCTGATGCCGCAGGCTCCATGGTCACGACTTCGCCGCGACACGCTGGCCGTCGTCGCAGTGCTGGAGATGAGTCCGCCGAAGATGCCCGCGAGAGCCGCGCCTTTGGTGCCGCCGAGGAATTTGCCCGTGAGATAGGCTGCGAGACTGATGCCGACGATGAGCACCACCATGAGCCAGATCGAAAAAGGATTCAGCACGCCGAGATAGCCCATTTCACGATTCGGCAGAGCGGGAAGGATCACGAGTCCGGCGAGCACGAGCCGCGCGATTTCACGCAGATCATCTTCACCGATGCGGCGGACCATGTTGTGCAGCGGTTTCTTACTTTGCAGCAGCACCATGACACTGCCGGCGATGATCACGGCGAGCAGTCGCTGGCCAGAGACGGTGATCATACCGGTGGCAAACATGACAAACAGTGCCATCTCCGTCGTGAGGCCGGAGTCGGGCTCTTTATGCTTTAGTTCCGCCAGATGGCCGAGCACGACAAGACCCGCGAAGGCGAGCAGTGCCGCAGCAATGACCCAGCCGCCGTAGATGAGTCCGAGCAATCCGCTCAACGCCCCAAAGACTCCCACGAGCGCAAAGGTGCGGATGCCCGCGACGCGGTTCTGCTCCCACTCACGTTGCAGCCCGACGAGCAACCCGAGACCGAGCGCGGTGCCGAAGGATAGCAGGAGTTCGCTTGTTTCAGGAAGGGCAGTTGGCATAGCGGTATTGTGACAAGTGCCGTGTCGTTGCACAAGACTGGTCTGCATCTGGATTGGCGTGACACTTGCGGCAGCGGTGGATTCAGCCGAGAAGACCCTGTGCCCGATCCCGCTCCAACTCCGAAACCACGCCGCCGCTTTTGGCGATGGGTGAAGCGTCTTTTTCTCGCGGGGCTCGTGCTGGTCACCTTGCTCGCCGCGTTTCATCGTCCGCTCATTCTGGCGCTCCTGCTCTGGGCAGGCCCGAAGGGTGCGGCCACACAAGGGCTGCCGCTTTCCTGGCAGTTGAGTGGTTCGCTTTGGCATGATTTGGAAATCTCCCATCTCAAAACAGGTGGTGGCGAAAAACACTGGTTGCCACGTGCCACGATCGAGAAGCTGGCGCTGAACTACGATGTACGGGCTGACTTGGAGCGCATCATCAAAGGGGTGACGGTGCATGATCTCGATGCCGAGGTGGATCTGCGGTATCTGCCTGCATCGTCGAAGGTCGAAGTGAAGGTGGAAAAGCCTGTGCAGCAGAAGGGCAAAGCGCCGCCGCTGGTGTGGCCGAACTACCTCGATCTGAAAAACCTGAATGCGACGGTGACTCTCGCCGATGGAAAGCGGATCGCAGTGCGTGGATTGACGCTGCAAGTCGGCGAAGGCATGCCCGACGTCTTCGAATGCCGCGAGCTGCGTGTGGAGCCTGACGGGCCGAACTTCGAGTCGCTCAGCGCAAAGATCGACTGGCAGCCTCGTCTCATCGTGATCCGCGATTTCGCGCTGCCAAAGGATGTCGTGCTTGATGAACTGCGGCTCGATTTAAAGGAGTTCGAGGCGGGGAAGGTGGTGACTCAAGTGCTGGCCCATCTCGGCGCGGCGAAGATCAAGACCGATGCTCAGGTGGAAGGAGTGTTTGGGGACAAGATGCGTGTGCTTGCCGATGTGCAGGTCAACGATCTGCGTGCAGCTGAGTTGCAAACACTGGGGCTGCGGAAGGACCTGAACTTTGATGGCGGAAAGCTCGCCGTGCATGTCGAGGGCGATCCGCTCGCGCCGCCGCAGTTGAAGGTGACGACGAGCTTCGAAGTCGCGAAAATCCGCGCCGCCGGGGCGATGATCGACAAGGTGGAACTGGCGCTCGATATTGCGGATTCCAAAGCGGAGATCAAAACACTGCGAATCACACGCGGCAGCAATCGAGTCGATGTCACTGCACAGGCGCAGTTGCCGGAGAAGATCGAAGACTGGCCGAAGACGACGTGGTCAGCCGTTGCAAAGGCCAGCATCGCGGATGTCTCACAGCTTCTCGTGACGCCGCCGCCAGTGAAGGGCCTTGTGACACTGGATGCCAAAGCGGAAGGACTCGGCGCAACGCCCACGAAAGTCACCGGCAGCGTGAATGGCGAATCACTCGCCTTTGGAAACTATCGTCTGCCGAAGTTGGCGACGCTTTTTGCTATCGATGGCAAAGAGGCACGGTTGGAGATTCCAGCGTTGGCATTGGGCGATGGAAATCTGATCACGCTGAAGGCCACGATGATGATGCAGGACGCCATGCCAGTGAAGGCTGATTGGAGCGTGGCTGTTCATGATCCAGCGAAGCTCATCGAGACTACTGGACTGCCCAAACCTGAGAAGCCTGTGGTAGGCAAGCTCGACATCCAAGGCAAAGCCGACTTCGCGGTGAAGGACCTCAGCGCTGGGACTCTGGAGAAGCTGCTGGCAAACCTCACGCTGAAGGTCAGCGAGGGCAAATTTGGTGACAGCGTGCTGCCGAGCATTGCGCTCGAAGTGCAGGCGAAGGATGGCAAAGCTCTTGTGAAGCCGTGCAGCATTCGTTTTGACGATGAAAACCATCTCGAACTCAGCGCCGACATAGGAATGAAGGCTCCGTATGCCTTTGAGACAAATGGCGGGATCACGTTGCCAGCTTTGGCGCGGCTGAACGTGTTACTGAAAAGTGTCGGCGCACCGGAGATCAAGACGGGCAGCGTCTTCAGTCATCTCGATGCTCGTGGTGAGCTGCAACCCTGGAAGTGTGAGGGCAAGGCAAGCCTCACCGCGACGAAGGTGCATCCTGCGACGCTGCCTGAGCCTGCGGACCTCACCTTGGATGCGACCTTTGCCGGGACGCGGGCAGATTTGAAGTCGCTTGAAGCCAAGCTCGGCCTTTGGAAGCTTTCGCTAGCCGGCGTCGTGGGTGAGAATTCGGCGAACCTTTCCCAACTGCGTCTCTGGCACAAAGACACGCTGCTCATGGAGGGCCATGCGAGTGCGCCGTTTGATGTGATGAAGGCCTCAAAGGCTGACAGCACGCCCGTGGATGTGGTGCTGAAGGCGACGAACCTCAGAGTGAACGAAATAGCTTCTGCTGCGGGTGTGAAGGATGTGCCACCGGGTATTCTGAATGCTGACATCGCGGTTAAAGGTAGGCTTGAAACGCTGGATGGAGTGGTGAAGCTGAACCTGCGCGAGGTGAAGGTGCCGAAGGCACCAAAGGCTTTTGGTCTGGCGACACTGGACGTGGCCACCACTCTGCGTGCTGGCCAAGTGAAGTCCCTGATCAAGCTCGTGCAGCCACCGCTTCAGCCGCTCACGGTGGAGGCCGAGATGCCGATGGATGTGGGTGCGGTGGTCGCCAATCCAAAGCTGGTCAATGACACGGCTTTGAAGGTGGCTGTGCGCATGGCGGAGAGTGATCTGAGTTTCCTCCGCGAGTATGCGTCGGATATGATCCGCAGCCTGCCCGCGAAGCTGAAATTGAATGCCGATGTTGCTGGCACGGTGTCGAAGCCACTCATCAAAGCCGCCGTCGATCTGGATGTGAATGAAGTCTCTTGGGCCAAGGCTGATATGCCTTCCGTGCGCGATGTGAAGGTGCGTTTGCGGGTGAATGATCGCCTGCTGAACATCGAGGATGTCTCACTCATGATGGCCGGTGGCCGCGTGAAGCTCGGCGGCACGGTGGATGCCAAGGACACGGCGAATCCGGTGATGAATCTGAAGGTGGAAGCCCGTGAGGCGCTGGTTTTCCGCGACCCGACGACCTCCCTCCGAGCCAATGCCGACATCACCTGCGTCGGCACTTTGAAACAAGCCCGAGTGGCAGGACTCGTGGAGGCGGTGCGCGGTCGCGTCTTCAAAGAGATCGACCTCCTGCCCGTGCTGAAATTGCCTGCTGATGTGCCGCCAGTGCCGGAGAACACGCAGCGCAGCAGCGCGAAGCTGGAATTGCCGCCGATGCTCAAAGATTGGACCTTCGATCTGCGTGTGAAGACGCGTGATCCACTGCTGGTCTCAGGTAATCTGGCGAACGGTGCCATCTCCGCCGACGTGCTGTTCAGTGGTACGGGCGCGGCTCCGCAACTCAACGGAGGCGCGAACATCGACCGACTGCTTTTGAAGCTGCCCTTTAGTCTGGTGAAAATCACGAAGGGCGTGGTGACGATGAATCCGCTGAAGCCATTCGACCCAAAAATCGACATCCGCGGCGAGTCACGCATCGGCAGCAACGACATCACGCTCTACATCTACGGCGATTCAACGAACCCGAAGACCCGCTTCACCAGCACACCACCGATGAGCGAGGCTGACATCGTGACCCTGCTCGGCACTGGCACCACGCTGAATGGCAGTGGTAGTGACCTCGCGGCAGAGGCCGCGAGCCGTGCTGCCTTCCTTTTCATCAGCGAGTTATATCGGAAGACCTTCAATAAAAAGAAAATCGTGCGCGAGGAGCCTCCTCGTCTGCACATTACCTTCAATCCCTCCGGAGCGGATCGCAGCAACGACAGTGTCCAGGCCGCCTATGATCTGACTGATCACTGGCGTGTGAGTGCGCGCTTCACTCAAACAGGAAGAATGAAGGCCCTGCTCGGCTGGGTGCTGCGCTTTGGGAAAGCCGCGCAGGCGGTGGGTGGCCAGTAAGCCGTCTCTCTCCGTGGTTGAAAAGCTTCGCCGCCTGTCCACCCTCGCACCTTCTTATGAGCAACTTCAAACTACTGGTGACTGGCTGCAAAGGCCGTATGGGACAGGCCGTGATCGACGCCGCTGAGGCGCAGGGCGTGATGGTGGGGGCTGGCATTGATGTCGGAGACTCCCTGCCGATGAGCCTCGAACTCTGTCATTGCGTGATCGACTTCACTTCTCACCACTTCACCAATGAACTCCTGGCCGAGTGCTTGAAGCAGAAGAAAAGCATCGTCATCGGCACCACTGGCCACACCAATGAAGAGCTTGCCGCTATCAAAGACGCCGCCAAGACCATCCCCATCGTCTTCGCCTCGAACTTCAGCGTTGGCGTGAACACCCTCTTCTGGCTTACCCGCAAAGCCGCCGAGCTTCTCGGCCCAGACTTCGACCTCGAAGTTGTTGAGATGCACCATCGCCTGAAAAAAGACAGCCCCAGCGGCACCGCCCGCACACTCGTCGAGATCCTCTCCGAAGTGCGCGAGCTTCAGTATGACAAAGACACACGCCACGGACGCTTCGGCGATGTCGGCGCGCGCACGAAGACCGAGATCGGCGTCCACGCCGTCCGCGGCGGCGATGTCGTCGGCGACCACACCGTCATCTTCGCCAACGTCGGGGAGCGCGTCGAACTCACCCACAAAGCCAGCAGCCGCGACACCTTCGCCAACGGAGCCGTCCGAGCAGCCCGCTGGCTCGCCGACAAACCCGCTGGCATCTATGACATGCAGGATGTGCTGGGGCTGAAATGAGATTGACTCGAACTCACGAAGATGACGGTTCCACGCGTGTTTCAGACACCTGCTAAAACACGCTGGTTAGTCTTGTCGATTTGGCTGCTGATTGTGCTCGCTCCTTTGGTGAGCGGGGCGCATTTTTTTGCGCGGGGAATGCGTGGAGACTATCCACCACATGCAGACAGCATAGGCATTCCAATCTTCCTTCACCTGCTGTTCTTCTTTCCATTTGAGCTTCGATCACTCAGAGGACTCAAGTGTTATCAAGGAGGGTTGTTTTTGTTTTCATTCAGCAGCCAAAGGCGTGTCAGGGCTCTGTTATCCACGATAGGAACGATCTACCCAATGGGCATATGGTGCCTCGCCATGATCATTGATGGAGTGCAATCAGGTTTCTATGGCACCACGATCTTCTTTGGTTTCCGAGCCTATGCTTTCCTTTTGCTGCGTGCCGGACTCATGAAATCCTACGACATGCCAATGATCATTCCAACACTCTCCTTCGGCATCGCCCTCGGTTCGAATCTCGGAGACCGTGAAGCGAACCTCCAGCGCGGGCTCGCCATGCTCATCGAGCGTGTGCAGCCTACTGCGATCTTGGCAGGCGGAGTCTATGAAACCGAGCCTGTCGATTGCGCACCAGGCACGCAAGCTTTCCTGAACAGCGTCATCGAGCTCGAAGCCGCCTGCACGCCGCAGGAAATGCATGGGCATCTCCAAGCCATCGAGCAGGCCATGGGCAGGCCTGCTGTTCGGGAGAAAAACTCCCCGCGCACCCTCGATCTCGATCTCCTCTACGCGGGCGATTTTGTCAGCGATGATCCCGTGCTCATCGTCCCGCATCCGCGCCTGCACCTCCGCCGGTTCGTGCTGCGCCCGTTGGCGGACATCTGCCCCTATCTCGTGCTGCCCGGCCACACGCTCACCATCTCCGAGCACCTTGCTGCCTTGCCGGACGATCCCGAGAGCGTCCGACTTATCAAAAAAGGCTGGATGAAGCCTCTCTAATTTCCGTTTTCTCTGCCCATGATCCGCCGCCTGTTCGCCTGCCTCCTCGCCCTTCCCGTTCTCGCCACCGCCGCTGCACGCACCGAGCACGTCTTTGTCATCAGCTTCGATGGTGGCAACCCAAGCATCATCGAGCAGGCCGAGATGCCGAACTTTAAGCGGCTCGCTGCCGAAGGCGCACACACCTTCGTAGCGAATACGATCATCCCTTCGAAGACCCTCCCATCCCACACAGCCATGCTCACAGGCGTGGACATCTCGAAGCACGGAGTGGATTGGAACGACTACTTCCCGCTGCGTGGCTTCGTGCGTGTGCCGACCATTTTTGAACTCGCCAAAGCCGCGAACCCAGCCACCTCGACCGCCCTATTCTGCGGCAAGATCAAATTCCGCCATCTCTGGAAAGCCAGCGCCATCGACGTCTTCGACTGCGGCGGCGTCTATGACGAGAAGCCCATCCCCGCCAGCGAGGAAAAGAAACTCGTGCCCGCCCAGCAGGTCGTGGCCCAGGTCGTGCCTTACATCCTCGAAAAAAAGCCCACCCTCTGCTTCATCCACTTCCCCGATGCCGACAGCGCCGGCCACAAAAACGGTTGGGGTTCCCCCGAGCAGCTTGAGGCCTTCAAAGTCTGCGATCAGGCCCTCGGCCAGGTGCTCGACGCCATCGAAAAAGCCGGTCTGACCGCTAGCAGCACCGTCATCCTCACCGCCGACCACGGAGGCAAGGAGAAGAACCACTTCAACCCCATCCCCGAAGACATTCACATCCCCTGGATCGCCTGGGGCAAAGGCGTGACCAAAGGCCGCGCCATCGGCAAAAAATCCGTCATGACCTACGACACCGCCGCCACCGTCCTCTGGCTACTCGGCGTGCCACAGCCCGAGTCCTTCGATGGTGAAGTGGTTAGCGAAGCTTTCGCCGAATAACCCGAGCTACTCGAGCGCCATCGCCTCATCTTCCACCACCGGAACCACAGGCTCAGGCACCGAAGCCAACGGCGCGATGATGTTCACCGGCCATGGCCGGAAGCGCTCGAAGATGCCGGGCGCGAGTTCCTTCGAGTTTTGATAGCCACGGCGCAGCATCTCCAGCTTCGCGTCAATGTTATCGACGTGATGCAGCGCGATGGCCTCCGGCGTCTTTGGTAGCACCGGCGAGCCGTATTGCAGTTCGCCATGATGGGAGGCGATGAGGTGGAGCAGGTGCAGCCGCACATGTTCTCCGGCGGGCTCCATCGTTGCCCATTCTGCGGCTTCGGGGCGCTCCAGCAGATCGCGCCAGAGCTTGTTCACGAGTTCCAGGCCGAGCGTGATGTGCCCGAGCATCTCGCCGTGAAGATGATGTGGCATGGCGAAGCTGTTTTCAGGATACGAGTTCTCCCAAAGCTTCCCGCAATCATGGAAGAGCACGCCCGCGACGATCAGATCACGATTCAAATGTGGATACGCCCCCACGATGGCCACCGCGCAGCGCATCATCTGCGCCACATGTTCCACGAGCCCTCCACGCCGAGCATGATGGTTTTCCCGCGCTGCTGCCGTGCGCTTGAAACGCTCGCCATGCCTCTCCAGAAACAGACTGCAAACACCACGTAGGCGCGGATCACGGATCGCCGCCACGAAGCTCTCGATGTCCGCGTAGTCGGCACGCTGCCGCGCGAGCAACTCAGGATCGCCACCGATAAGCGCCTGCTTTTCCTCATCCGTAAGCACACGCATCTGCGGATGACGCGGCTCGATGCCATACTTTCCCGTGTCCACCCATTGCGCCATGATCTCGATGGAGGCCCCACGAGTCAGTGAGCGCGCTTCATTGAACATCGGATTGCTGTCAAAGAGCCGCCACACGAGCGAGTCACCTCCATCGGCGAGCTTTACCTCGAGAAACGGACTGCCGGTGGAGGTGAGTTTTTCCGTGCGACTGTCCACCTGCACATGCACACGATAAGGCTGCGGCACAGGGTTCGCGATCTGGCGCAGTTGCGTGAGCGTGATGAGATCGGGCAGGTCGGTATCCATGCCACGAGTGAAAGCGGAACCCGCCACTCGATGCAAGACGAACCTTCACGTCAAACTCACCGGATCGACATCCCACATGACGAGGATGTCCGGTGGTGGCGAAAGCGTCTCCATCACGGTCTGAATGTGCCGCGCCAACGTGCGGATGCGGTCCGTGCGCAGCAGCAGCTGGAAGCGGAACTGCCCGTGCGCCTTCGCGAGCGATGAAGGCGTCGGCTCGCCCATCGTCGTGCCTTCGGGCAGGCCTTGCAGCAGGCGCTTGTGCAGGGTTTGCAGCGTGAACTCAGCCTGCGCCTCGTGTTTGCCACGACTGCTGACGAGCACCATGTGGCTGTAGGGCGGATAGTGAAAAGCCTTCCGATGTTCCAGCTCCTGATCGGCAAAGCCTTCGAAGTTGTTGTGTCGTGCAAACTGGATGGCCGGACTGTGCGGCGCGTGCGTTTGCACAAAGACTTCACCCTTCAGTTCACCACGTCCGGCTCGCCCGGCGACCTGGATCAGCAATTGCAGCGTTCGCTCGGCAGCGCGGAAGTCGGGGATGTTCAGCGCGGTGTCGGCATTCAGCACGCCCACGAGAGTCACGTTCGGGAAGTCGAGCCCCTTCGCGATCATCTGCGTGCCGATCAGGATATCGAGCTTCTGTGCACGGAAGTCTTTGAGCGTATCGCGCAGTTGGTTTTTCCGCTGCATCGTGTCGGTGTCCACACGGGCCATGCGGGCCTGCGGGAAGACCTCACGCACAGCCTGCTCGACACGCTCCGTGCCGAAGCCGCCGTATTTCAAGCCGGGTTCTTTGCAGCTCGGGCACTTCGTCGGCGGCAGACGACGTGCTCCGCAGATGTGGCAGACGAGGCGGTTGTCAGCCTTATGCAGCGTCATCGGGATGGCGCAGTCCTGGCAGTGAACGACTTCTCCGCACGCGGCGCAGTCCAGCGTGGTGTGAAAACCGCGCCGGTTCAGGAAGAGGATGGTTTGTTCTTTCTGCTCCAGCCTCGTGGTGATGGCTGCACGGAGTCGCTCGGAAAGGATCGTCGCATTACCAAAGCTCGTGCCCGTGCCTTTGCGGCGCTGGAGACGCATGTCGATGATGCGGATAAGCGGCATCGACTTGCCATCCGTGCGCTTCGTCATTTTCAGCAGCTCGTATTTACCGGTGAGCGCGTTTTGAAACGACTCCAAACTCGGCGTGGCCGTGCCGAGCAAGACCGCGCAGCGCTCGATGCGCCCACGCAGCACCGCGAGATCACGCGCGTGGTAGCGCGGCGACTCCTCCTGCTTGTAACTCGGCTCATGCTCCTCATCTACGATGATGAGCCCCAGTTTCTCCAGCGGTGCAAAGATGGCGCTGCGTGCCCCGATGACGATGTCTGCACGCCCTTCCTGCACCTTGAACCATTCATCGTGCCGCTCACCATCACTGAGGTGGCTGTGCAGCACGGCTATGCTGTCTTTTTTCTCCGAAAAGCGAGCCTTGAAGCGCTCAATAGTCTGCGGTGTGAGGCTGATCTCCGGCACCAGCACGAGCGCTGTTTTACCCGCCTTCAGCACCTCGGCGATGGCTTGCAGATATACCTCCGTCTTGCCGCTGCCAGTGACGCCATGAAGCAGGATCGGCTTGGCCTCAGCAGGCGCGACAATGGCCTTCATCACCTCTTCATAGACGGCTTTTTGCTCTTCGGTGAAGGTCAGCGGCTGCGATGGCAGGAACTCCTCCGTTTGAAAAGGGTCACGCTCCACACGCACCTCGCTGCGGGTGATCCAGCCGTGCTTCATGAGTGCCTTCACCACGGTGGTGGCACTCGGCAGATCACGGCGCAGATCACTTAATGTCGCCTCGCCACCTCGACGACGCAGCTCTTCGATCACACGCGCCTGCATCGGCGCACGAGTGTGCAGTTTGTCGAGCACATCGGCTGGCGGCGCCTTCGTCAGTTTGAGATGACTGTCGGTAAGAAAAGTCTCCGGCTTCTCCCGCACCGCCTGCGGCAGCATGGCCCGCAGCACGCGATGCACCGGCACGATGTAATACTCCGCCACCCACTCCGCGAGCTTCAGCAGCCCCGGCGTGAACATCGGACGCGAACCAACGATGCTGGTGATCTCCTTCAACCTCCCGCGATGCTCCGAAGTCGCCAGCAGCTCGATCACCACTGCTGGCACTCGTTGATTCTGCAAAGGCACCGTCACCCGAGTGCCGACACCGATCCGCGCCGCGAGCTTCTCCGGGATGGCGTAGTCCAGTTCGAGTGCTGCGGAGCCTTCAAGCTGCACACGCGCGAGACCCGGCGCTCCGCCATGCACATCCGCCTGCTCCAGAGCAGGGGCATCGCTGGCGAAGAGGCTGAGTTGGTCGGTCGGCATCACCTGCTGATAGACGAGGTCCGGCAGTGTGTCGAATCTCTCGGTGAAACCGCGAGAGGCGGCATGGTCGGCAGAAGCTGGCTACCAGTTTGCCAGATCGTTGTGCAGTCGGTCCATGGCGCTGGAGTGCAGGGCACGCTCAGGCAGGTCGGGGCAGCCGAAAGGCACGACTTCCACCTTGTTGTAGCGCAGGGCGGTGATGCCGTTGATGCCTTTGGGATCCAGCAGCGACTTCCAGGCTTCTTCAGCGAAGCGGGCGGCGAGGATGCAGTCTCCCGGCGTGGCGTGACCACCGCGCTGGAGGTGGCCGAGCACGGAGGGGCGGACCTCGAGATCTGGGAAAGGCGCACCTTCACGCTGGAAATAAGCCTGGAAGGCATCCCTCAGCACGTAGGCTCCGTTGCGCTTCTGCTCTGGCTCAAACTTCACCCCTTCGGCGATTAGCACGATGGCGTGACCACGGCCGCGGGTCATCGCGCCTTCGATCTGTTCGGCGAGTCCGCGCATCTTGTCTTCCGACAAGGCTCCCCCCTCGGGTGTGATCACCATCTCGGCCCCAGAGGCCAGGGCGGCCATGCGGGCGAGGTCGCCACTCTCGCGCCCCATCGTTTCCAGCACCATGACGCGGCGGTGGCTGCGGGCGGTGTCGATGAAGTGATCCACCGCCCAGACGAGCGTATGCACGGCGGTGTCCACGCCGAGTGACATCTCGGTGAACTGGAGGTCGTTGTCGATCGTCGCCGGTACACCGATGATGCGAAGATGACTCTCTTCGGCGAGCAAACGAGCGCCTGTGAGGGAGCCATCACCACCGCTGACGATCAGCGCCCGGACGCCGAGTTTCTCCAAAAGCGTGATGACCTCCCGCCGGACCTCCGGCTTGTGGAAGTCCAGGCAGCGGGCGGAGCCGAGGATGGTGCCGCCTTTGCCCATGATGCCGGACACGCTGGCGTGGTCCATCTGGATGATGTTTTGCTGCGCGTCGATGAGGCCGCGGTTGCCGATGTTGCGCTCGATCTCCAGCTTCAGGCGGATCATGGCATCAGCATCGCCATCGACTTGACGCGCAGCGCGGACGAGACCGCGGTAGCCATCACGGATGCCGAAGACTGGAATCTGGTGGCGGTTCAGACCCAGGCGCACCACGGCGCGCAGGAAGGCATTCATACCAGGGGCATCGCCGCCACTGCACAGGACGGCCACGGGACTTTCAGGGGAGAGGGACATGATTGGGGAAATCCGCGGGAAAGAGCAGTTCACGGGAGGCTCCGATCCGGCGGGGCGCCAGTCATAGCGGGGTGGAGGCGGGAGGCAAGCCATGGATGCATCCCATCTCTCGGCTGGTCGGCCATCCGCTGCACAAGCCAGGCTCAACTTTCCCCAGTAAGAGGCGAATGCTGGTGCCCCTGGTCCGAGTATTTTCACCATCCCTCGTGCTGCCACGTCTCACCATCCTCCTTTGGGTTTTCTGCTCCGCGCTCCTCGCCCAGGAGCCGATGAAGCTCGACTTCACCCGCTACATGGAGGGGAAATACCTTTTCGAGAGGAACTGCATCGTCTGCCATGGCCCGCGTGGCGATGGCAATGGCGAGATGGCCCCCACGCTGAATCCGAGACCGCGATCTTTCCGCGAGGGCATGTTCAAGTTCCGCACCACGCCTTTCGGCAGCCTGCCGACGGACGATGATCTCCGCCACACGATCAAACATGGCCTCACCGGCACTGCGATGGGCATGTTCAGCCAGTTCTCCGACGATGACGTCACGAACGTCATCGAATACGTCAAATCCTTCTCCCGCCGCTGGCGCAAAGCCGAAAACTACGCCGAGCCGATGACACTCGCCGAGGCCCCAGCATGGATCGAAGACAGGAAACAAAGCGCCATCCATGCCGAGAAAGGAAGGGGGCTCTTCCTCACGAACTGCTCCACCTGCCATGGCCTCGCCGCTGATGGCAGAGGTCCTGCCGTCGGCGCTCTCAAAGACATCTGGAGTTTCCCCGCCAAGCCCTCCGATCTCCGCCAACCACACCTGCGCTGCGGGGATCGCCCGCAGGATATCTACCGCGTGCTCGCCACCGGCCTGAACGGCACGCCGATGGTCAGCTTCGAAGCCATCCTCACCCCCGAGCAACGCTGGGACATCATCGCCTATCTTTTCACCCTGAAGCTGCCCGACGTGCCCACCCTCGGGAATGCACCTCCGCGTGAGACCGTGAAGACGAAGTGAAGCTCAGACCGAGGCCAGTCTCACCTGCACGAGCAGATCATTCAGCGCCGCCCGCGTGGTCT
>CAYMHJ010000137.1:0-16022 GCA_964390165.1 uncultured Prosthecobacter sp.
GCTGGTAGTAGTCGAAGTAGCTCACGAAATACTCGACCGCGTTGTTCGGGAAGAAGTTTTTGAACTCCGAGTAGAGCTGCGCGGCGAGTGTTTTGTTGTGCGAAAATACCAGCGCCGGCTTCCCGATCTGCGCGATGATGTTCGCCATCGTGAAGGTCTTCCCCGAGCCCGTAACGCCGAGCAAGGTCTGGTGGCGATTCCCCGCTCGGATGGACTTCACCAGCTTCTCAATCGCCTGCTCCTGATCTCCGCAGGGCGCGTATTCGGTGTTGAGTTGAAAAGGGGACATGGCGGAGTCAATGGCTACGCCGTCAAAGGCGGTCAAGGCGAGTCAAGATGGCCTTCAGGCGGTCTTTTTCTCCGCCTCGCAGTTCCAGCAGACCTCAAACTCACCCGGATTGCTCTCCCCGCACTTCTCGCAGGTCCACTCGGCGATTTCTGGACCCGCTTCGGGATAGTGATGCGGCTTCAAAAGCTCGATGGCTTCGTCATAGCGGCTGTCATCGACAATGCAGAGCGTGGGCTGGAAGATCGGCGAGATGACATTCAGCGTCTGCGCACCGGCATCGTTCTGGATGAAGCAGACGATACCCGCCTCATCGAGCACCGACTTGTAGAAGCCGATGCGAGAGGAATCCATGCTGGTGTAGAGCTCTTTCATGAGGGTTCAGACTTCAAACTCATCCGCCGGGTCAAAGGGCGGCATGGGGATGTTGATGATCTTGAGTTTGCCGACAGCACGATGCACGCAGCCGGGGCGGATCATGACGGAGGTCATCGGCTTGAGCGGGATGCGCTCGCCATCGGCTTCGAGGTAACCTTCGCCCTCCAGCACGATGTAGATCTCCGTCATCTTCTGGTGGTAGTGCGCCTTGCTGTCCGCGTGGATGTCCGTGAGATGCACGGTGGCGAGCGTGTTCCAGGGTTCTTTGAAGGCGCGACGAGCCTGCCCGCAGGGACAAGGAGTCGGAGGGATTTCATCAAGCTGAGCGACGGCGAATCGGGAGGAGGACATGAAGGTGATTGTTAATGAGAAGACTCCGGGCTACAACCTGGACATGATCGAAGTGGGTCCCGATGTATCACTTAAATCCTCCGCCCAAAGTATCTGGCATTGGATGTGGGTTTGTCTCCTCTTTGTTGTGCCAGCACTTCTATGTATCGGGGAGCCTCTGACATTCATCATGGTCACTCCTATTTTTGGATGGATCCCTTTTGTCTTCCAAGCCGTCGCTTGGAAGACAACGCATACTCTCGTCAAAAGATATAAGTGGCAACGCTTCCTCAGTTTGTTGATCCCAATAATTAGCGCTTGTTTCCTCCTGTTTAAGCTCAGTTTCTTCTATGGAAGGCCCAGAGAAATAATAGGTATGGCTTTAAAGGATAATCCCCCGCTTGTTTTCTGGCCTGTCGAATTCAAGGAAGATGGCTGGACGGATTACACAGCCCGTTTGCGAGTGCACCTCGACAAAGACTACCTCCGCAACGCCTTGGAGAAGCACTTCGAAAGGAGGCAATTCCTGGATGGAATGCCTCACGAATACTACAGGAAGGATTTAGCGGGTGTTGAGGGCGCGATTTGTATAGTCGAAACAGACGCTCAATTCAGTTACGCCAAGATCACCTATGGCGTTGATTGAGTCTTACAAAGCAGCCAGCGCCTCCGCCGCCACCTCCGCCGTGCGGGCCATGTCGGCTTCGTCGTGGGCGAGGCTGATGAAGCCGGTCTCGAACTGGCTGGGGGCGAAGTACACGCCGTTGTCGAGGCAGTGGTGGAAGAACTTGCGGAAGGCGGTGAGGTCGGAGGTCTTGGCGTCTTGCAGGTTGTGGACATCCTTTTCGGTGAAGAAGAGGCAGAACATGCTGCCTTTGCGATACCAGCGATAGCCGAGGCCTTTCTTCTTCAGGACGTCGAGCACGGCGTCTTCCATGATCTTGCCGGTGGCTTCGAGGTGCTTGTAGCCCTGCTGCTTGTCCATTTCATGAAGCTGCGCGAGTCCGGCGGCGAGGGCGACGGGATTGCCGCTGAGCGTGCCGGCCTGATACACGGGGCCGAGTGGGGCGAGGTAATCCATAATGTCGGCGCGTCCGCCGAACGCTCCGACGGGCAGACCGCCGCCGATGACCTTGCCAAGGCAGGTGAGGTCAGGTGTGATGCCCTCCAACTCCTGCACGCCGCCTTTGGCGAGGCGGAAGCCGGTCATGACTTCATCGAAGATGAGGATGGTTCCGTGCTTCGTCGTGATGTCGCGCAGCTTTTGCAGGAAGCCGGATTTTGGCAAAATGAGGCCCGCATTGGCTGGGTAAGGCTCGACGATGAGCGCGGCGATCTCCTGACCTTTCTTTTCAAATAACTCCTCCAGCGCGGCTTCGTCATTGAAGGGCAGCACGGTGGTCAGCTCGGCAAAAGCACGCGGCACGCCGGCACTGTCGGGATTGCCGTGGGTTAAAGCGCCGCTGCCAGCAGCAACGAGGAGGCTATCGCTATGGCCGTGGTAGCAGCCGTCGAACTTCACGAGCCGATCTCGTCCGGTGAAACCACGCGCGAGTCGGATGGCGGACATGGTGGCTTCCGTACCGCTGCTGACCATGCGCACTTTTTGGATGGATGGCACCCACTCGCAGATCGTGCGGGCCATCTCGACCTCGTATGGATTCGGGATACCGAAGCTCACACCCTCTTTCGCAGCATTGTGGATGGCCTCGATCACTGGACGCGGCGCATGGCCGAGGATGGCCGGGCCCCAGGTGCCGACAAAGTCGATCACCTCACGGCCATCGACATCCCAAATGCGACTGCCTTTCGCCCGGCGGACAAAGAAGGGATCGCCACCGACATTGCGGAAGGCACGCACGGGTGAGTTCACACCGCCGGGGATGTATTGCTTGGCGAGATCGAAGAGCTTGGTTGAGATGGGTCCGTTGGGCATTGCGAAACGGATACGCGGGAGGTTGTCAGCGTCGAACAAAAGCTTGCTGCGCTGCCGCGACAATCTCCTCCACCGGAGCCAGACGCCCTATTCCTTCGTAACCACAGGCGAGCAGGCCTTCAGCGGGCTCGATGAAGCTGACTCCCCAGCTTTTCAGTGTCTCGACGTTTCGGAGTGTGGCGGGGTGCTGCCACATTTTACCATTCATGGCCGGGGCGATGAGGATCGGTGCGCGTGTGGCTAGGGCGATGGCTGTCAGCGAATCATTGGCGAAGCCATGGGCCATGGCGGCGAGGACATTCGCAGTGGCCGGGGCGATGAGTAGCAGGTCGGCGTCATCGGCGAGCTGGATGTGGCCTGGCTGCCAGCCTTCTTTTTCGGCAAAGAGATCGGTGATGACCGGGCGGCGTGAGAGGGTGCCCATGGTCAGCGGCGTGACGAACTCCACGGCCTCCTTCGTGAGCACGCAGGTCACCTGATGCCCGGCTTTAGTGAGCTGGCTGGCGATGTCCGCCGCTTTGTAGGCCGCGATGGAGCCAGTAATGCCGAGGACGATGTTTGCCATAAGGGCAGGACAGAAAGCCGGAAGCTGAAAACTGAAAGCTGAAATTGCATTCCACGCGGCTCAGAGCGACCCGAAGTCATGTCTTTCCTGAAACGAATCGAAGTTTGGGTGCTACTCCTGCTTGGCGGAGGTGCGGCTGTGTGGGTGCTTATGGACAAACCCGTGATCGAGGGTGATCCACAGCCCGTCGAGTCCACGAGCACTGACCCTGCACTCGTGATCCACCGCTGCACGCTGGAGCGCGACTATGGGAATGCCCGGCTGGACATCGAGCTGCGCTACCGAAATGCTAGCCCCCGCCCGCTGGTGCTGCAACCGCCGGATGTGAAGCTCATGACGGGCGATGGCAGAGAGGTGCCGCCCTTCATCCTGCCGGTGGAGAAGCCGCCGCAGATCGCTGCACAGACGACGCAGAGTGTGAGGCTGCGCTATTGGCTGGAGTCAGCCCATCTGAGCGGGCCTTTGACGCTGGAAGTGCGCGGTGAAAGGGCGGAGGTGAAGTCGGCCTCAGCCCTTGATCTGGCGAAGATCGAGAACAAGAAGCCGCGCACCTGGCAGGGAATGATCCGCTAAGGGGACTCTACTTCACGATCGGCAGTGACTGGATGAAGAGGGAGTAGAACTCATTCTCCTCGGCTTCCATGCCATCGCTTTCCAGGATGGCATTGAGGACATCACAGGCTTCCTTTTGTGCGCCCTTCGTGGTGAAGACGGCGGCGCGTTCGTTGAGGTAGTCAAAGACGGTTTCATCGCTCTCGGAAGCCTCGCGGGCACGGGCGAAGGATTCTTCGATGAAGAGGTCTTTGGGATAGTCGGACTTCCAGCCTTTCTTCACGAAGGTCTGCTTCAGCAAATCCTCCTCGGCGAGGGAGACGTGGGCATCAGCATAGATGGAAAGGGAAAGGAGGTCGAAGAGGGCTTCGCGTTGCGGCTGAGTCATGTTGGAGTGGATTTCATCTGACGGCGGGCCGTTTGTCGATGCTGAAAACGTGCCGATTTTTGTTTGGGGCGATTCTTTTCAGCCGCCCTGCAATTCTTTCCTGACATCGGTGATGCCATCCCGAATGGCAAAGAGCTCCGTCTGCCATCCCTCAAACATGGCCCAATGGGCGACGTATCCAGGGGCTTCGTGCAGATCGTTGAGCGCTGCGAGGGCCTCGTTGGACCAGTTCAGGCAGCGTTTGGTGATGGCGAGGACGTGGCCTGTGTCGATGTCGATCCCGGACGGGCGGCGGTGACGCATGATTCCGAGGGCACCAGCCAGTTTGCCGGAGATCTGCATGACATTGGAAAGGAAGACATCCAGGGGATGGCCGGGCTCCTCCTCACGTGGGTCATTGAGCCCGCTGCTGCGCATTTCGTCGAAGACGCGCATCAGGAATTTCCGCGAGAGCTTCTGGAGTGGATGCCGATCGATTTCTTCGAAAATTTCATCCTCGTCAGCAGCTTCGTCGTCAGAGTCCTCTAGGTCTTCGTCTTCATCCTCGTCTTCACCATTCTCGACGGCTCGGCAGGCTTCGTTCATGGCTTCGATCCACTCACGGCGGCGCTTTTTCTCAGGCGGATCATCCTCAGAGGGCAGCACGCCTTCCTGGGCATCGGCCATGTCTTCGATGATGTGGTCCCAGCCCATGACAAAGGCGATCTTCCGCTCGGAGTCGTCATCCTCCATGTATTTGTCATGGGCCTCCATGCTGGCGTCGTTCAGGCGGTCGGAGGCTTTGAGCTGCTCCTCCCACTTCTCTTCCGTAAAGTCTTCCTGGCGGAGTTCGTCGTCATATTCACCTTCCTCGCGTTCAGGTGGACGCTGGATGATGCCTGCCAGGTATTCCCGCATGGCATGCATGCAGGCCAGCTTCTGGGCAGACTCCTCATCTTCATCCATCTGCCAGGCGTGCTCGATGACCTCGATCTCGAAATCTGCGCTCTCCACGACGCAGCGCCCATACTCGACTGTGTACCATTCGAGGTAGAGGCTGTTCCGCATCTCAGTCGGGACGGAGTCGATGACGCCCTCGCGGTAGGCCTGACGCCATTCTTCTTCGGGCACGGTGAAGACTTTCACCTTTCGTGAGGCGGTGATGTCCCCCACCCAGCCAGCCTGAATGCCGGACGTCGTCGGAACTTTGAACTGACGCTTTGGGCTCGGATTAGAAAAGCGCAGACGACTGCCCGCGATGTCGCGCCAGGCATCTCCAGCTAAATCGAACAGCAGTGGCTCAGCATGCCCGAGAATCTCCAGGCGCAGCTTCACATGGCCCTGCTCGGTGTTGTCGAGCTCGCCGCGAACGATCGCTTGATCAAATTTCCATGCCATGACGAAGGGTAGCCATGTGGTGGTGGCAGGGACAAGAAAAAGTCGAGCATTGGCGCGGCAAAAGCGTAGATTTTTTGAATGTCCGCCCAGCTCGAACTCTTTCAAGACAGCCCTTCCGCCCGTGCGGAGCTGGCGGTGTTTTTGAAGACGCAGTTTTTGGGCGAAGACGCCTGTGATGAGCCTCAGTGGCTGCGTCGTTTCGCCTACTGGTGGGATGAAAATCCCTTTGCTCATGTGCATCCCTGCCGCGGTTGGTGTCTGAGAGATGGAGATCGAATCGTCGGATACCTCGGCACCATTCCCACGCTTTATGAAGACGCCACGGGCAGCCCCATCCCGGCCTTGATCGCCACCTCATGGGCGGTGGCGGAGGGGCACCGGCACGCCGCGCTGCCCATGGGAATGATGCTCCAGCGCCAGGGGCGTGACCTCCTGCTGGTGGATACGACCCCGAGCCCGGAGGTACAGGCCCTGCTCACCCGCTGGGGCTGGAGTTCACGGATGCATGGGCACCGCAGTCTCGTCGCGCGTGGCATCTCTGCGGCTCTGTTTGCCAGCGTGATGAATGCAGATCTCACGCAGCTGGAGCCTGGCCGCGAGGTGACTGCGGACATTCATAGGGTGCGGCACATCGGCCATGGGCCTGCCAAAGGCTGCGTGCAGAAGCACATTACTCCCGAGTACCTCCGCTGGTATGCGGCCTCGCCGATGCGGCAGCATCATTTCGTCGGCATCGTGGATCAGGACGGAGTCCTGAGTTCCTATGTGATGCTCATCGCCAAACCCATACGCGGCGTGCCCACCTGGAAGGTGATGGACTGGTTCACCACGGGCGCGACGAATCATGAACTGCGGGTGCTCATCGGCTGGCTCATGGATCACTCTCCCGCTGAATATGGGAACTGGTGGCCCTTCATCAGCCTCACGGCTTTCCTGCCGGATGATCCCTGGCTCGACGTGCCGAAGTTTTATGAGCGGGAGGAAAGGATCAGCCATTTCTGCTGGCTGCCGCCCGCGCTGAAGGACCAGCCTCTGCGCCAAGTAATGGCCGAGGGCGACTGGGGCCTCTGACCGGTCTCAGCTCACTAACGCGAGGACATTCGCCGGTGTGGCAAAGCTTTCGACGGTGATTTTTTCATCAGGGATTGTCACCGCAAACTCCTGCTCCAGGGCCATCAGCAGTTCGATGGATTGCAGCGAATCCAGCCCGAGTTTGCCGAGGTCTGCATCCATCGGCAGCTCTGCCTCTGCGGGCAGCAGGCGGAGAAAGGGGCGCAATAGGGTAATGAGGCGGGATTCTGAATCAGGCATGACGGGGTGGTGAAAGTCAGGCAGAGAGCCGCTCGTGTCCATGGCGCAATCGCCAGACTTCAAGTTCGTGTCCCGCATCGTGGGCGATCTCCACAGGCGGCGGATGGCTGAGGAAGGCCAGCAGACTGGCGGTGATGCCATAAGCGCCGACATTCGGGATGCCGATGAGGTCGCCGGGCTGCACGGGCGGGATTTTCAGACCCCGGGCCAGGGCATCCAGCGGTGTACAAAGCGGGCCGACCAGATCGGCGGTCATGAGGACCTCTTGCGATACATCGCGGCTGAAGTTTTGCACCGTCACCGCACCGCGTGGCACACGCCCCAGACCCGCCATGCCGCCTAGGTGGTGGATGCCGGTGTCCAAGATCACGAAGGTGCGCGTGGGGAAGGGCTTCAGCTCCAGCACTCGCGCCACCAACCAGCCACTGCTGGCACAGAGCCAGCGCCCGGACTCAAACCACAATTCAGCACCGCGTGCCGCCGCCTGGGAGCTCTCCCAAAGCTCGGATAAAGCCTGACGCAGTCCTGCAAGTACGGCTGGGGCGTGGTCATTAGCATACGGCCAGGGGAAGCCACCGCCTGCATTGATGATGCGGCATTCAAGACCGAGCGCCGACTCGATCCGCTCCGCGCAGGCGAGTGCGCGGCGGGTGTTCGTAGTCAGCGCCTCCACCCCAGCCACCTGTGTGCCGAAATAGATGTGGATGCCCGCGAAGCTCAGCCCCGGCAGCAGCACCTTGGCACGCGCCGCTGGATCGAGCAGCAGCGGCTCGGCGAAGCCGAACTGGCTCTCCACACCAGTCATTGCCAGCCGCGCATCAGGGGCCTCCGCCGGGTTCACCCGTAGCAATACCTCCACCGCGCAGCCATGGCGCTGGCAGGCTTCAGACAGGGTGGCGAGATCATGGAAGCTCTCGCTGGAGAAAAGCCGCACCCCGGCGGCCAGTGCGGCATCGACCTCGTCGGCGGTTTTCCCAGGTCCGCCGAAGAGCATTTGCTCTCCCGTGAAGCCTGCGGCCAGAGCGGCGGCGAGTTCCCCCTCCGACGTGATTTCTGCCCGCCCTCCACACTCCCGCACACGGCGTGCGATGGCGGGCATGGGGTTCGCCTTGAAGGAATAACACACCGATGAGCCCTCCGGCAAAGCCGCTTTTAGATCCGCCGCCCGCGCGCTGACCTCAGCCAGATCGTAAGCGTAAAAAGGAGTGCCATGACGCATGGCCAGAGACTGGGCGAGTGTGGGATTCATGCGGTGGTGGATGAAAGCAGCGCCCGGAGTGCCTTGCGATCCACCTTCTGATTCGCGGTGCGTGGCAGATCGTCGAGGTAAATGAGGCGGTCCGGGACCTTGGCCCGCTCCAGATGCTGGGCCAGCGTGGCGAGCAGCGCAGCGTCTCCCAGGCGCTCGCCCTGGGTGGAGAGGAAGAGGCAGAGCTTGTCCTGTGCCTCATCTTTGATGCAGCCAGCGGCCACGATCAGGGGCAGGCGGCAGGCCGCCTCCTCGATCTCCACCGGGCTCATGCGGTGGCCCTTGTGCTTGATCATGAAGTCACTCCGCGCGTGGAAATGCAGGAAGCCCTCCGCATCCACCGCACCATAGTCACCGGTCACGAGCAGACGTGCGCCATCCGCCAGCCTGCGGTAGCGTTTCGCCGTCTCCTCCGGCGCACGCCAGTAGCCGAGGCCCACGTTTGGCCCTCTGACGATGAACTCCCCCACCTCGCCCGGCGGCAGCCTTATCCCCTCGGGTGACTCGGCCCAGACCTCTGTGCCATCCAGCGCCCGGCCGACGCTGTTTTCGTGAGCAGCGATCTCCTCCGGCAGCAGGATGGAGACTCGCTTGCACTCCGTGAGTCCATACATGGGGAAGACCCTTGCCTGTGGGAAAAGCTTCTGAAGCTGGCGGATGTGCGGCAGCGGCAGGTGATCGCCCGTGTTGCTCAGAATCCGCAGATTCGTGAGGGCCACGGGCCGCCAGGACTGCATCTTGATCAGACCGGCAAAGAGCGTGGGCACACCGGGCAGCACGCTGATCTCCTGTCGCGCCAAAATGCGTGGCAGCTCCGGTCCAGACATCTCCGGCCTGCCGATGTAGAGCACCGCACCGGTCATGAGGGCGTAAAAGATCTGATAAAAGCCGTAGTCGAAGGACAACGGCAGGAAGACACCGATCCGGTCCGTCTCCCGATACTGAAGCCGCTCCATAATCGCCTGGGTTACAAACTCCACATTCGCATGGCTCAGCATCACCCCGCGTGGCATTCCGGTGGAGCCGGAGGTGAAAACGAGGAAAGCCAGCTCATCCCCGCCTTCCGGCTTCGGCAGCTCCACAGCTTCCGTTTCACCCAAAGCAGCGAAGTCGTGATCGAGAGACACCACCTTGCTCGTGCCGCAGAACGGGCGGAGATCGCCCCGCTTCTCCTCCAGCAGGATCAAAGACGGCTCGCACTGCCCGCCGATCCGCTGGAAGGATTCCGCTGTGATTTGTGATGTCAGCACAGAAAAAACCGCCCCTGCCCGTGCCGCTGCCAGAGTAGCTAGTGGCAGTTCGAGGCGGTTTTCAGACACGATCAGCACCCGATCCCCGGCAGACACCCCAAGCTTCACAAAACTCGTCGCCAGCCTTTCCACCAGCGTGGCTGCCTCGGCATAGGTAAGCGACTTCTCATCTGATGCCAGAAACGTCCGCTGCGGGAAGTGCAGGGCGGCCTGGGAAAGGAAATCAGAAAGATGAAAGGCTGACATTCGGGTGAAAGTGAAAATGAACGCCTCCTAATTTCTAGAATCAAGCGGGCATTACGGCGACCTTGTGGCACTGGACGCTACTTTAGTGCCTTCGCAGCCCGCGTCTCGCCTCCTGCTTCACAAAAAGCGGCTCCAGATGCTCGCGAATCCACGCGAAGGCCGACTCCAGCCCCTCGCGCTGATAAACAACCCCAATGTCCGCCTCCACCTTCGTCGGATTGCCGAAGCAGTTCAGGAACTGATTGCAGGTAAAGCGCGTCTTCATCTCCGCATTCATCGCACCATGATGCCGCAGCACCCACGAGCGCACATAAAGCTCCAGCACGGCATCGCCGATCCAGGAATCTTGGCGGAGTTTTTCGAGGAGGTCGGGCGTGGCGGTCATCCGCCAGATTGCCTGAGGTCACCTGCCTGCCAAGCAGGAATTAGCGCGGCGTGAGGATGATGGAGTGATCGTCTGCCCATGGAACGCAGTGCGTTATCTACCTTTTAAAAATTCTTCGAGAAGCTCAAGACAAAGCACAAAGTCCGGAAAGGCCAGCCCTGAGCGTCGAAGTAAAACGACTTTAAAAGTCGTCAACGGGTGCCGAGTTTCCAACTCGGTGTCATCACTGGCGGGTTTCAAGCCGCACCCAAGGTCGTCATTGAAAAGAACCCGTGACGCATTTAGCAGGGCTGTCAGCAATGACCAGCCCACTCTGCCACCTCATCCTACCTCCCTTTCATCTCCGGCTCGGAACCTGCGGTAGCGATTTTCATGCGGCTTCGGTAGGAAGTTCGGATAATGCGAGGCATTGATCATGAACAAGCGTCTGGAACTGTTGCACATCTACCGCGCCATCGCCTCGGTGGCAGTGGTGCTGCACCATCTCACGGCCATGGGCGAGCGCAGCTATGGGCTCAGCTACCTTTGCGGGTTCTTCACTGCTTTTGAGTTCCGGGTGGATTTCTTCTTCGTGCTCAGCGGCTTCCTCATCACCTGGGTCTATGGCGGGCGCATGAGCGAGCCTGGCGCGGGCCTGGCCTTCTTTAGGCGGCGGCTTTTTCGCCTTTATCCGCTGCTCTTTGTACTCACCACGCTGAAGATACTCTTCATGCTTGGCCCCGCAGCCACCAGCGGTCGCTGGTCCAGCGAGTCACTAGACCTCGCGACGATCCTTGGTTCGTATTTCATGCTGCCGATGGAGCGCTACCCTCTCATCCTGGCGGCGTGGACCATTCCCTTTGAAGTGTTCTTTTATGCTGTGTTCGCCATTGCCATGAGCACGCGCTGGCGGGCAGTGTTCGGCATCGCGCTGCTGTGGGCGATGGCGATCATCATTCATGCCGCGTTGAATCCGACGGCGGGGGGCAGGCAGACCTTTTTCCTGCTACAGCTCAGTCATCTGCAATTGATGGTCGGCGTGTTAACCGCCCTCGCACTGAAAAGCCTGGACCTGCGTGCCTGGCAGCGGCCACTTCTCGTCATTGCTTTACTGGCGCTCGGTGCGCTGCCCTTCATCTATGCAGACTGGCTTCAGCCAAACGCCCTGGTGAAGCGGCTTTATCTGGCCGTGACCTTCATGGCTCTGATCTCGGGGTCTGCCTTGTGGGAGTTGGCTCGTGAGCGCCCTCTTCTCATCCCATTGTGGCTGCGGACGCTGGGAGACTCCTCGTACTCGATCTTTCTGCTGCACAGCCCGCTGCTGCTGATCGGGATGCATCAGCTCGCGCACTGGCGGATGATGAATGATGGCGCGCTCAGCTTGCTCGCACTGGCTGCCGTTCTCGCGGGTGTTTTCTGCTATCGCTGGCTGGAGCTGCCGATGCAGCGCAGGCTCGCCCCAGCATTTGATCGTTAATAAAACAATTTAACAAAATGCCAGGGGGAAGGTAGTTGCGCGAAAGCTAAGCGAGAGTTTTGGGCACCCTTGTTTGCCTTACGCCGATTACGGGCCGAGGCCGTGAAATAAAGCTCTGTTCATGCTCCGAGTCATGAATACGAGATTCAAGACAAGGCATGATGAGTGCCGTGCATGGCGGGCATGGCGGGCATGTGCTGGCCGTGGACGGACCTAAATGCTGCGTGAGGCATACGCACTCAAGGTGTCAGCACCACTTTGGGCAGTGGTTCAACCTGGATGCCGTCTTCAATGCGGTAAATGGCCTCTTGATACTCGCCTACGCAGGAACAGGAATTAGCGCGGCGTGAGGATGATGGAGTGATCGTCTGCCGAGAGGGTGTGATTCGACAGCTCGGCGATGTAGCGCAGGGCTTCCCACAAAGGCACGTCTTTGAGATCGAGCGAGATCTGCGTCTTGGGATTGCCTCCGGGTTTGAGGATGAGGTTGATGTTTGCTGGCTGGGCGTCATCGCGTCCTTGGACGCTCAGTCGGAGAAACTCTACCGCTTCTTCGAGTGATGCTCCCGAGAACTGCACCTGTGGTAAAATGTACTTCTTCGCGAGTTCCACCGCCTTGCCCTGCGCGGCGGGTTCCGGCTTGGCTGCGGCGCTATTGGAGGGTTTGTGCAGGATAACGGCGTTGCCTTCGATCTGGTAGTCCAGCCCAGCGAGACTCGTGGTGTATTTCAGCGCTTCCATCAGCGGCACATTTTTGAGATCGAGGCTGATTGTGCCCCCAAAGTTATCCTTCAAAACGATGTTCACGCCGCGCTTGCTGACCTCGGGCTCGCTCGTGTCGAGGGCTCGTGACTTTACGCGGAAGAACTCGATGGCTTCCTCCAGCGTCGCGCCGCTGAACTGCACCTGGGGCAGGACGATGCTCTGGAGCTTTTTCGTGAGCCCGGGCTCTTTCGGTGCTGAGTCAGGTTCGATTCCGCTGTCCAGCCGGATGTGCCAGACGTCTTGATCCAGATGCAAAGCCAGGCCATGTGCCCGACAGATCATCTCAAGCGTCTCGAACGGGCTGGACCGAAGACTAAACGTGACCGCTTTCCGGCTGACGGGCTCATCAGCGGGCAGCGAGATGAAGCGAATCCCGGCATCCGTGGCTATGTAACGGATCACATCACCAAGAACTGCTTTAGTGAAGTCATACGGCTTTGGGTTGGCACGGCGCAGCTCTTTTGCCTTTGCTTCTGCTTCATCGGTGGGTGCTGGACTGTTTGCGGCTAGCTTTTCAGAACCGCTGACCAAGGCTTGTCGGACCGTGTAGAGCCTTCGTTCCTCCTGATTCCACAAGGCAAGCGTGAAACCCGCTTCCAGTTCGACGCTGGATTCATTCCGATAGCTCTTCACGATGGGCATCGGCCCTTTCGGCGTCTGCTCCTCACCGATCATGCGCGAATCCGTGAGGTCGTATTTGAGCCGCATTTTGTCTCCTGATCGGGACGGCAGGAGATTAAAGCTGAGGCCGATGGGCAGGTGGCTGATGCCTGACTTCTGTTTTTCATCAGGCACGGGCTGATTCACCACGCTGCGGATCGATGCCTCCTGGCCCAGCCGGGTGAGCACGCGGGGATACGAGATGATTTTGGAATCCTGGCTCTTGGCAATCTGTCTGCGCAGTTCCATTTCATCAGCAGCCGAAAGCACCTGGCTGTAGTGAGTGCTCGCTAGCATTCTTTGAATCGGCTCGGAAAAGTCACCTGCCTGCCCAGACAAGTCGGCAATCATGATTTCAAGGCTGACAAGCTCCTCCTTGGCCTGCTTTTCACCGGCCACCTGAGCTCGTGTGGTGCCGAGGAATGTCATGACAAGCATGATCCCGAGGGTGAGCAAAGCCGTGCTGCCGGGTGTGTGTCGTGCTTCAGCGATGGCCCGAATCCGGGCCCGCATGCCTGCCCCGCGATCAAAAATGCCGACGAAACCGAGGCTCCAGCCGCGCGGGCAGAAGGCGGACTCTGCTTTTAGCAGCGCATGGCCGTAGGTGGCGCGTTCAGCAGAGGAGTCGTGGCGGAGCACGTCCTGATCACAGGCGGCCTCGCGGTCGATGCGTGCTTTATAAAAAGCCAGCCAGAGTAGCGGATTGAACCAATGCAGCGCCATCAGCACGCATAGCAGGGCATTCATGAGCAGATCGCCACGCTTCAGATGCATAAGCTCGTGCTTCAAAACGAGCCGCTCTTCACGAGCGGTGAAGGCCTCCCGAAATCCCGCGGGCAGCAGCAGGATGGGACGAAACAGTCCTGCCACTGCCGGGCTGGAGATCTCAGAGGAAAGACACACACGCGGCACACGGCGGAGGCCGATTTCTTCCGCCAGCGCCGCCACTTCCGCCAGCAGCTCCGCATCGGCAACGCGTGCATGCTTTCGGAATCTCCTCAGTGTCAGCATGAAGGATGTCAGCCCCGTGATGACTAGTCCCAGCGCTCCGATCAGCCAAACATGCTGCCAGCCGAGTTGGATCATCGGTTCCGGCGGAGCTGGCACTGGCGCGGGGCTCGTAGGCGCAAAAGCCACCTGCACCTCAGGTAGCACCTGCTGAGTCGGCTCAGCAGCCACGACGAGCAGGCTTTCCGCACTCCATCGGCTCTCCACCAGCGCTGGCATGAGCAAGACGATGAGCACTGGCAACCAGAGCGCATATTGCCACCGTGCGGAGAGATGTCTTCGTAGCATACTTTGGATCAAAAGCACCGCCACCGTGAGCAGCGAGGCACGGAAACTGGCCTGAAGCAGCCAGTCAAAGACGAGGTCGAGTGTGTTCATGGCGGGTTATTTCGTGAGGGATTGATCGAGCAACTTCTTCAGCTCCTGCACCTCTTCCGGCGTGAGCTTGCTGTTCTGGGCGAAGTGGACGAGCAGCGGCTTTGCAGCGCCGCCAAAGATGCGCTGGAGGAAGGAGTCGCTCTCCGCCCGCACACAGGCTTCGCGTTTCACGGCAGGGGCATAGGTGCGGGTGCCGCTGTCGTTCTCGGCGGTTTTGAGGGCACCTTTATCGACCAGGCGCGTGAGCAGCGTGCGCACCGTGTTTTCCGCCCAGCTCATCGTCGGGCGCAGGGTCTTCGTGACTTCGGACGCTGTCTGCGGAGCACGCTCCCAGAGCGCCTCCATGACGGACCATTCGGATTCGGAAATGTCGGGTGTGGGCATGGTATTTTCTGAATTTTCATGAGTTCACTACATTTGTCGTGAATTGGCAACTACAAATGTAGTGATCAAAGTCGTGCGCTCGATTATCTGCTGGAATAGACTGCCCCAAATTCGCTCCCATCCCACGAAACCCTTTTCATCTGAAAGGATGACGGCTGACGTAACGGTTGTGTCGTCGCCAATACTCTGCATCCCCCTGCGACCATGAAATCCCTCTTTGCCACCCTGACCGCCATGTCCCTCCTCGCCACCTCCGCCACTGCTGCTGATCCCGCCCCCTCGGGCAAAACGGAGTCCGCCATCATTGGCGGCGGCTGCTTCTGGTGTGTGGAGGCCCAGTACAAAATGCTCAAAGGCGTGAACAAGGTCGTCAGCGGCTACGCCGGCGGTCATGTGGACAATCCGACCTACCAGCAGGTCTGCGAAAAGACCACCGGGCACGCCGAAGTCATCAAGATCGACTACGACCCCTCCATCATCACCTTCAAGGACATCATCGACCTCTTCTGGCTCGCCCATGATCCCACCACCCTGAACCGCCAGGGCAACGACGAAGGCCCGCAGTATCGCTCCACCATCATGTACACCAGCGAGGAGCAAAAGAAGATCGCCGAAGCCTCCATGGCCGAAGCTCAAAAAGAGAGCCCCGAGAAGATCGTCACCGAGATCGTCCCGCTGAAAAAATTCTACCCCGCCGAGGACTACCACCAGGACTACTTCGCCAACAATCCGTATGCCGGCTACTGCCGCGTCGTGGTGAGCCCCAAGGTGATCAAGTTCCGCAAGAAGCTCGAAGAGAAAGCGAAGCTGAAGGCTGAGGCGAAGTGAGATAGCCTGCCTCGTCGAAGCGAGAGCCAAACAATCAAAAGGGTCAAGGGAGGCAACTCCCTTGACCCTTTTTATTTCGACAGAGTTACAACGGGATCACTTCCCCCACTGCCAGGCTTCATTGAAGAAACCGGCATCGGCGATACCGCCTGGGGCTCGCGGGGACTTCGGCTGGGTGAGGTCGATGATGGCCCAGTCGGGGAGCTTGGCGATCTGGCGGGCGTTGTTGAGGTAGTCGTATTCGCTGTAGGTGAAGCTGCTGTTGATGACTATGTAACGCTTCGGGTTCA
>CAYMHJ010000138.1:0-15996 GCA_964390165.1 uncultured Prosthecobacter sp.
ATCGTGTCGATCTCGTCATCCTGAGGGATCAGGTGCCCGTAGTGGTTTTCCACCACCTCCACGCCGTCGCCCAGCCAGCGTGCCACCTTGTAGATCGACGTCCCCCGTGACACATGCAGGCTCGCAAACGTGCGCCGCAGGTCATGGAATGTGAGCTCCGGAAAACCGCAGCGCTTGGTGAGGTTCACAAAGGAGGCTCGGAAGTCATAGCGGTAGCGATAGGAACCGTGCGTGGCCTTGGGCTCCAGCATGAACGGCTCTTGCAGCCCGTAGGAGCTTTCAATCCAGTTCCGGAACTCGCGCGTCAGGGGCACCGAGCGGTTGTCGCGGTCCTTGGGCTGGAAGGTGGCTGTGGCTTGGATGTGGATCAGGTTGTTGTGCAGGTCGAACCAGTCAGGCCGCGCCTCAATGATCTCGTTCTTGCGCATCCCGGCGTGAAGTCCGCAGTAAATGGCAAACTTGAGCCCAGGCTGTCCATCGCAGGCATCGAGGAGCTTCCTGGCTTGATCCGGGAGCAGGAAATGACGCCGACGGCGCAGGGGGAGCTTGGGTGGCTGCACGCCCGCCGCCGGGTTGATGGGCAGCTTGCCCTTTTCCACCAGCCACTTGAACCAGCCGTTCACGGACTGGAGGTAATGCCAGGCCGTGTGGGGGTTGCGCTGGCGGTGGTGCTCAAACCAGGCCTCGACCATGGCGCGGGTGAAGGCCCTTGGGTTGGTGACCCCAAGGAACTCGATGAAGCTGCGGATCACATACTTGCGCGTGGTCAGGGTGGTGGAGGACAGGCCGTGGTCCTTCTTGGCTCGCAGGTAGTTGTCGAGCTCAAGGTGGGATTCCTGGAGAGAGGCCTGGGCCTCGGCTGTGACCCGTGTGACGATGTCGCGTGCCAGGACGATGGCCTTGGCTTCATCGGGGGTGTCGAGGGAGAAACGGAGTTGGGGTTGTCCTGGGCAGGGAGTGAACCTGACCCACCAGTTCTTGCCGCGCTTGAAGAGCCCTTTCATAGCCAGGGGAGCCTCGTCAACGAAGAGGGGGCGGGTGGCGGAAAAGACAGGTGCCTTGAGGTGCGGAGGAAGCAGGGCGCGGTGAGCAGAAGCCCAGGCGAGCGAGAGCGGACAGATTTTGAACCTCGGCCTGGAACAGGACCGGCAGGATTGGAGCGCGAAAAAAATCAGCTCACCGCCTCCAGGAAAACCGGGAAACGACCCGCGAAGCGGTGGGTCGGCGGGGGCACAATGTGCTAATAGCAGTGTGCTAAAGGGGCCGAAATGTGCTAAAAAAGCTGTGCTAAACCCAGCACAGACTGCCGAAATAGCAGATGGGTTTTAGACCCCCCGGATCCCTCATTTTGAGGGAGTTCCGTTGGTCGGGCTGGCGGGATTCGAACCCACGACCTCTTCGTCCCGAACGAAGCGCGCTACCAGACTGCGCTACAGCCCGCCTGAGTCATCACTGACCTGATGGCAGGTGCTCACGGGAATCCGTGAGCGGGAAGAATTTTTAGCAGCCTCGTTTTCCTCCGCAAGGAAGACTTTGAGGTTGGGAATGTGTGGGGACTGTAGGAATTCTGAACAGCCCGATGATGTGGGAGGGCTCCCAAATTTCATTCGTCAGCGTGAAGCATCTCGGCATCATCCGCGCCCGCACCTCATGGTCGCCGCCTTCATCGTCATCGGTCTGCTCGTCGTCGCCGTCATCCTCTTTGCCTCAGAGAAGATTTCGGTGGACCTCGTCACGCTTGGACTTCTCAGTGCCTTGGTGTTGAGCGGCGTCATCACGACGAACGAAGCTTTCGCAGGTTTTGGTAATGAGGTTATTGTGATGCTTGGGGCGATCTTTGTCATTGGGGCTGCGCTGCGTGAAACGGGGGTTCTTGATACGGTGGGGCATGTTCTGGCGCGAACCACCGGCGGACACCCGAAACGGATCGTGGCCGGAATGATGATGACTGTGGGCGGGGTCTCTGCATTCATGAACAACACGACGGTGACGGCCATGTTTCTAGGGCCAGTGATTGGCCTCGCGAGACGGCTGCGCATCTCTCCCTCGGGATTGCTGATGCCGCTGGCCTTTTCTTCCATCCTAGGTGGCACGTGTACCATGATCGGCACCAGCACAAACATGGCCGTGAGCGGTGCCATGGTGAAACTGGGCATGAAGCCTGTCGGCATGTTTGAAATCATGCCTGTTGGGCTTGTTCTTTTTGGAGTCGGCCTGCTTTATATGATCATCATCGGCATGCGCTGGCTGCCGGAGCGTGATCGTGCGGAGGGCGGGGGCACCAGCGAACCCATCAGAGAGTATCTGTGTGAGGTGGTGATCATGCCAGGATCACCCATGATCGGCCAAGAGGTGTTTTCCTCTGACTTCTCAGTCATGGAATTCCAGGTGGTGAAGATTCGCCGTGAGGGAGTGGAGATCGAGGTCACGCCTCATCGGAGGCTTGAAGAGGGGGACGTCGTGCTCGTTGCCGGCAAAGTGAAGAACCTGATTCGGGTGAAAAAGATCGAGGGTATCGACATCCTGGAAGACATGGACCTGCGCAGCTCGGGGGTGGACATGCGGGATGCCAGCATCGCCGAAGTGGTCCTCACGCCGCACTCCAGCCTTGTCGGCCAAAGCCTGCGTGGGAGTAATTTCCGGCGCCGTTCCGGACTCTCTGTCCTCGCACTGCTGCGCGGAGACCGAACTTTGAGCGACCACATGGCCGATGTTGCGCTGCAAGCAGGGGACATGCTGCTGTTGCAGGGGCCCTATGAGCGCATCCGTGTCTTTGAGGAGAACTCCGAGATGGTGGTCATCACCGAGCATAGCATCACCCACAATGCCCAGAAGCGCGGAATTGCCGTGCTTCTGGCTTTCATGTTTGCCGTGATGGCCGCCAGTTTCGATTTGTTGCCTGCCTCGATCGCTTTTTTGCTCGTGGCCCTACTAGCTCTGGCCACGCGCTGCATCACACTGGACACCGCTTATGAAAATGTGGACTGGCGACTGCTGATCCTGATCGGAGGAATGACCGCCTTTGGAGCAGCGATGTCAAATTCCGGTGCCGATGAGTTGCTGGCACAAGCCATCACTGGCTGGCTCCTGCCCAGCGGAGCACTGGCCGTCCTTGCCGGATTCAGCGTCCTGACTGTTTTACTCACGCAACCGATGTCCAACGCTGCCGCAGCGCTTGTCGTATTGCCGGTGGCTCTGAAGGCGGCCGAAACACTGCATGTCAATCCGCGGGCTTTCGCCATCACCGTCATGCTTAGCGCAAGCGTTTCCGTGCTCACCCCATTCGAGCCAAGTTGCATCCTCGTCTATGGCCCTGGTAAGTATCGTTTCAGTGATTTCATTCGTGTGGGGGGTGTCCTGACTGTGCTGGCGGTAATTGTGATACTGCTGCTCGTGCCGGTCTTCTGGCCTCTCTGAGGTGTGCTGAGCACTGCATTTGAAGGTGGATTCAGACCCTGGGGGCGGACGAAGGGTAAAATCAGCCCACCTCTGAGTGAGAAGGAATCTTCTCAAGAGGTGCAAATACCTTTTGACAGTCATGCTAAACCTCCTAGCTTCGCCGTCACTTTTTCGGGAAAAAGACCGGGGCGTGTTATTCCATTTCATTACAGACTTGGGATTCGATGTGCCTCGGTTTTCTTGTCGAAAGAGGAGGAGATTCTTTCTGCGAATCACCGCCAGTCAAAGCTGATGTAGCTCAGTGGTAGAGCACGTCCTTGGTAAGGACGAGGTCAAGGGTTCAAATCCCTTCATCAGCTCCAGGCTCGCGATGGTAAGCGGCGGAGTTTCCGTTTCACGACAAACGAACCAGACCCCCAAAGCGCACAACCTCCCTCCAACATGGCTAAAGAAGCATTCCAACGCAACAAGCCGCACGTCAACATCGGCACTATCGGCCACGTTGACCACGGCAAAACCACCCTGACTGCCGCCATCACGACCACCCTCGCAACCAAGGGTTTCGCTGAGGCCAAGAAGTATGATGAAATCGATGCCGCCCCTGAAGAAAAGGCGCGCGGTATCACTATCAATACTGCTCACGTCGAGTATCAAACCGACAACCGCCACTACGCTCATGTGGACTGCCCAGGACACGCTGACTATGTGAAAAACATGATCACTGGTGCTGCCCAGATGGATGGTGCCATTCTGGTCTGCTCTGCCGCAGACGGCCCAATGCCACAGACACGTGAGCACATCCTGCTCGCCCGCCAGGTCGGCGTTCCTGCCATCGTGGTCTTCCTGAACAAAGTGGACATGGTGGACGATCCAGAACTCCTTGAACTCGTCGAGATGGAAGTCCGTGACCTCCTCTCCAAATACGACTTCCCGGGTGATGACATCCCAATCGTCAAGGGGTCGGCCCTCAAGGCTCTTGAAGGTGACGAAGCCCAGCGCGCTAACATCCTCAAGCTCATGGAAGCCGTGGATAACTACATCCCGCTCCCAGAGCGCCCGATCGACCAGGATTTCCTCATGCCAGTGGAGGACGTGTTCGCCATTGAAGGCCGTGGCACTGTTTGCACGGGCCGTGTTGAGCGTGGCATCGTCAAAAAGATGCAGGAAGTCGAAATCATCGGCATCCGCCCGACAACCAAAACCACCGTCACCGACATCGAAATGTTCCGCAAACTGCTCGACGAAGGTCGTGCTGGCGACAACGTGGGCCTCCTCCTGCGCGGCGTGAAGAAAACTGACATCGAGCGCGGTCAGGTCATCGCCAAGGTAGGTTCCGTCACTCCTCACAAGAAGTTCACCGCCGAAGTGTATGTCCTCTCCAAGGACGAAGGCGGTCGCCATACGCCGTTCTTTAACAACTACCGCCCCCAGTTCTACTTCCGCACCACGGACGTGACTGGTAGCGTGACCCTTCCAGAAGGCGTTGAAATGGTGATGCCTGGTGACAATGTCTCGATCACGGTCGAGCTTATCACACCTATTGCCATGGAGAAAACAATCCGCTTCGCCATCCGCGAGGGTGGTAAAACGGTGGGTGCTGGCCGCGTCGCCACCATCCTCGACTAATTGCACTTGTAGGTTCGCTTGTCAGCCGCCGCAGAAGTCTGCATCCCAGATCTCTGCGGCGGCCTCTCCATCGCCAGATGGAAAGCGGCTTTACAAACACACAAGTCTCAGCATTCTGCTTCAGAAGGAAACAACAAAGGTCAGTAGCTCAATTGGTAGAGTAGCGGTCTCCAAAACCGTCGGTTGGGGGTTCGAGTCCCTCCTGGCCTGCCATCCTTCCTCAAGCGGACATAGATTCCACCAGATTCAAGTCCCTCCCAACATCTTCATGAGTCGCATCATCGCCTATTGGAACGAAGTCGTCATCGAGCTGAGAAAAGCCACATGGCCTTGGGATCCGAAAGAGAAAGGTTTCGCAAAATACAAAGAGTTGAATGACTCCACGATTGTCGTGTTCATCGCCATGCTCCTCCTCGGTGGCTTTGTAGCCTTCTTCGATTTCTCCTTCCGGAAGGCATTTGATGCCCTGACCTCCTGGTTCACATCCATGTGATCCGGTTAATTTAAACTTTTCGTCCCCTTAACAACCTATGGGAGCTATTCCTGCCCCTCGCGATCAATGGTACGTAATTCACGTCCGTGCCGGCCTTGAAAACAAGGTCCGAGACTCCATGGTCCGCCGTATCCAGACGGAGGAGATGGGAGACCATATTTTCGCGGTACTTGTGCCTACGGAACGAGTTTCCGAAGTGAAAAAAGGCAAGAAGACCGAGAGCAACCGCAAGTTCTTCCCCGGCTACGTCATAGCCAACTGCCACCTGCTCGATGAACACAACCGTCTGGTTGATAAAACTTGGTATTTTGTCAAAGAGACAGACGGTGTGCTCAACTTCGCAGGCACCAAAGACCACCCTATTCCAATGCGTCCGCGCGAGGTCGAGGGCCTGCTCGCACAGCTCCGTGACAAAGAGGAAGGTGTTGTGCCTAAAATCGCCTTCAACGTCGGCGACAGCGTACGTGTCACCGATGGTCCGTTCGAAAGCCAGACTGGCATCATTGAGGAGATCGATCCAGAACGCGGCGTGCTGCGCGTCTCTGTGAACATCTTCGGACGTTCCACCCCCGTGGATCTTGAATACTGGCAGGTCGAAAAAGCCTGATTTCTCCGCTAAACGCCTCCCGCTGGTCCCCCCACCGAACCCACAATCTCAAGCAAGCACCCCCAAACACATGGCCAAAGAAATCGTTAAACAAATCAAGCTCCAGATCAAGGCTGGCGCCGCCAATCCCGCCCCGCCAATCGGCCCCGCCCTTGGTCAGGCCGGCGTGAACATCATGGCATTCTGCAAGGAGTTCAATGCTGCTACCCAGAAGCTGGGCGGAGACGTCCTGCCAACCATCATTACGGTTTACAAGGATAAAAGCTTCACCTTTATCACCAAGCAGCCTCCTGCTTCGAATATCCTCAAGAAGGTGGCAAACATTGCCTCCGGCTCCGGCGAATCCAGCAAGAAAAAAGTCGCTAAAATCACCAAGGCTCAACTTCTCGAAGCCACCAAGCTCAAGCTTGTTGACCTTAACACTAGCGACCTTGAACGCGCCTCCCGCATCATGGCTGGAACCGCGCGCCAGATGGGCATCGACATTATTGACTAACCCTAACGCAGGAGAACGGAATTCGTTCGAAAGCACTGCTACACACCATGCAAACCCGAAGCAAACGCTACAAGAAAGCCGCCGAAATGATCCCGGCGGGTAAATCCTTCACGCTTGAAGAAGCTGCAGACCTCGTCCGCAAGCTGCCAGGCACTAAATTCAATCAGAGCATCACGATTTCCTTTCACATGGGAGTTGATCCGAAAAAGGGTGACCAGATGATCCGTGGTACCTGCCCGCTGCCAAATGGCTCCGGCAGAACCGTTCGTGTGGCCGTCTTCGCTATTGGTGCCGCTGCTGAAGCCGCCAAAGCCGCAGGAGCTGATCTCGTCGGTTTCGAAGACCTTATCGCCAAGGTCAAGGAAGGCCACATGGATTTCGATGTCGCCATCGCCACTCCAGCTGCGATGAATGAAGTGCGTAAATTGGGCAAGCAACTCGGACCTCGTGGTTTGATGCCGAACCCGCGTACAGGAACCGTAACGGATGACACAGCCTCCGCCGTCAAGGATGTGAAAGCTGGACGCGTCGATTTCAAGCTCGACAAAAACGGCAACATTGCCTCCACCATCGGCAAAGTGCAGTTCGAAAGCAAAGCGCTTGTCGAAAATGGCACCGCACTGATTGATGCCATCATTCGTGCAAAGCCAGCTTCTGCTCGCGGTAAATATGTTCACAGCATCACACTCGCTGCCACCATGTCTCCGGCGTTGAGAATCGACGTGTCCAAATACATCAAACTCTAATCTCGGAAGCTCTGAATCATGAAAGCTGAAAAAACACTGCTCATCGAGAACCTGCTTAGCCGGGTCAACGCATCGCCCTACTTTTTTGTGGTCGATTATACCGGACTGAAGGTCGATAAATTCGCTGAACTTCGCAAGCGCCTCGCCGCTGCAGGCGCTGAAATCCACGTCTTCAAAAATACCCTCGTGAAAAAGGCTGCTGAACGCGCTGGTTACCCAGGTGACATCGGTGCCCATCTCGTTGGCCAAACCGCTGTCGTCTGCGGAGGTCAGGATGTCTGTGCCGCCGCAAAGGTGATGAAGAATTTTGCTGCTGAATTCGAAAAGCCTGCCCTGAAAGCTGGCGTGCTCGACGGCAGGCTGCTAGATGCCTCCGGCATCAAAGTTCTTGCTGATCTCCCCTCGAAGGATGTCCTTCGCGCCACTCTCCTCGGCGTCCTTAATGCGCCTGCTTCCAAGCTTGTCCGCCTTCTCAATGAACCCGCTGCATCTCTTGCTCGCGTGCTCAAGGCGAAGAGCGAAGCCGCCGCCTGAACCACCACCCATCCAACCCTTTGACCAGATGGCCCTACAGGGCCTGAACATAAACACCCAATGGTTCCTTGCCGGAGTGAAGGCTTTCACTCTTAAACGCCCCGGTGCTCCGGGAAACGGCGATACCGACATACTAACATGGCAGACCTGAATAAAATCGTTGAAGAACTGAGCGGCCTTACCGTCCTTGAAGTCGCTGAACTTGTGAAATCCCTCGAAGAGAAGTGGGGCGTGAGCGCCGCTGCTCCTGTCGCTGTCGCCGCCGCTGGCGGTGCCGCCGCTCCTGCTGCTGCAGTAGAGGAGAAGACAGAATTCGACGTGATCCTCGTTGATGGCGGAGCGAACAAGATTTCCGTCATTAAGGAAGTCCGCAATGTCGTCGCTGGACTCGGCCTCGCCGAAGCCAAGGCACTCGTCGAAAAAGGCGGTGCCAAGCTGAAAGAAGGCGTGAAGAAAGAAGAGGCCGAAGAGGTCAAGAAGAAGCTCGAAGCCGCCGGCGCCAAAGTGGAGATCAAGTAAGCTCCTCTTTTTCAACCGTGTGCCGCCTCTTCCGGCGGCATGCGGACGAAAAAGATCCACCTGTCAGAGTTCAGAAAATATCCCAATCACACATGGTCGTCACCTCTCCTGCAACCTCCCGAAATCTCGAAGATCGCTCTTCGGGAACTGGAGTCTCTGCCGGAAAACGTCCATCGTATCCTTTCCTTTTGTCCCTGCCTGTCACTTTAGGTGATGTCGCAGGTGATTCCATTTCCACACTGAAACCTTCGAAGTTCGGGCTGGCGGCCTGACCTTCGAACTTTGGTGTTCCGTGGAGCCCCGCTCCACACCCCCACGCCCCCCGCCATCTCGTAGCCTCCCCTCCTCGCTTATGTCCCAGCGCACCAACTTTGGCAAGATCCACGAAGTCTCCGAGCCACCGAACCTGATTGAAATTCAGCTTCGGTCCTATGAGGAATTCTTGCAGAAGAACATCCTCCCATCGAAGCGCAAGGACATCGGTCTCCAGGCCGTGTTCAAGGAGGTCTTCCCCATCGAGAGCTACGACCAGAAGATGACTCTCGATTTCGTGCTATATGAAATCGGTGACCCCAAACTCAGTTCACTCGAAGCCATTCGTGAAGCTGAAACTTATAGCGCTCCCCTCTACGTCACTTTTGAGCTTCGCGAAGAGGCCGGTGCCAAGCAGGAGCGCGTTTATATGGGTGAAATTCCGCTCATGACCGACCGCGGTACTTTTGTCATCAACGGTGCCGAACGTGTTGTCGTCTCCCAGCTTCATCGTTCCCCTGGCATCTGCTTCGAAAGCAACCAGCATCTGAACGGGCGATGGCTCTACGGCTTCCGTATCATTCCTGACCGCGGCACCTGGCTTGAGGTTCAGTTCGACACGAACGACCTCCTTTATGTCTATCTCGACCGCCGCCGCCGCCGCCGCAAGTTCCTCGCCACCACGCTTCTTCGCGTGATTGGATACTCGACGGATGAAGAGATTCTGAAGCTCTTTTACAACATCGAAGACCTGAAACTCAAGGAAAGCATCAGCGAGGAAGAAATCGCCACGAAGCTCCTCTTCCGCGATATTCTCGACGGTGAACTCATCGTCGCTCGTGCCTACGAGCCTCTGACTGCTGGTGTCGCCAAGCAGCTCATCCAGCTCGGACACAAGAGCATTAAGGTCATCACGGCCTCACAGGATGACCTCATCGTCACCTCCCTGCGCAAAGATCCAGCCAAAGACGAGGAGGAAGCCCTCAAGGAAATTTACCGTCGCCTCCGACCTGGTGATCCACCGACCGTGCCAAACGCCAAGGCACTTGTGAAGCGCCTGTTCTTTGATCCCAAACGCTATGATCTTACCCGCGTGGGTCGTTATAAGATCAATCAGAAGCTGACCCTCAAGACAGACAACAACGTTCGCGTCCTTGATCCGAACGATGTCGTTTCCGCTATGAGCTACCTGTTCAAGCTCCGTGCAGGTGAAGGTCTCCTTGATGATATTGATCACCTTGGCAGCCGCCGTGTGCGTGCCGTGGGTGAACTTCTCGCCAACCAGTGCCGTGTCGGCCTCGCACGTACAGAGCGGCTGGTGAAGGAGCGAATGACCCTCTTTGATGTGAGCATGGATGTCATGACTCCAGGGAAGCTCGTCAATCCGAAAGCGCTCGCCGCCGTCGTGCGTGACTTCTTCGCCCGCAGTCAGCTCAGTCAGTTCATGGATCAGATCAATCCTTTGGCCGAACTGACTCACAAACGTCGTCTGTCTGCTCTTGGACCTGGCGGTCTGAATCGTGACCGTGCAGGCTTTGAAGTTCGTGACGTCCATCCTTCCCACTACGGCCGTATCTGCCCTATTGAGACCCCGGAAGGACCGAACATCGGTCTGATCAACTCCCTCGGCACCTATGCTCGCATCAACGAGTTTGGCTTTATCGAGACCCCCTACCGTCCGGTAAAAGACGGCGTTGTCGCAGATAAGATTGAATACCTCACCGCAGACCAGGAAGAAAATCACTTCATCGCCCAGGCTAACAATTTGATTGGGGAAGGCGGTCGCTTCAGCGGCAACAAGGTGACTGTCCGGTATCGTGGCGACTTCCTCGAAGTCGAACCCACGAAACCGACTCTAATGGATGTGTCTCCAAAGCAGCTCGTCTCCATTGCGGCGAACTTGATTCCCTTCCTCGAGCATGATGACGCCAACCGTGCCCTCATGGGTTCGAACATGCAGCGTCAGGGGGTGCCGCTTCTCGAAGCCGAAGCGCCTCTCGTCGGCACCGGCATGGAAGGCAAAGCCGCCCGTGACTCCCGTGCCGTCATCGTCGCCGATGCGAATGGCACTGTGGCTGCCGCTACTGCAGATGTCATTATCGTGACCAAGGATGGTCACCTGCCATGCAGTGAGAAGGATTTCCTGGCCAACTCGGCCAAGTCGTGCAAAACCGACCCTGAAGCAGGCGTCTATGTTTACATGCTCCGCAAGTTCGGCCGCTCTAATGCAGGAACCTGCATCAATCAGCGCCCGCTCGTGAGCCGTGGCCAGAAAATCAAAAAAGGTGACGTGATTGCTGACGGACCTTGTACCGATCAGGGCGAGCTCGCCATCGGCAAGAACATGCTCGTCGCGTTCATGCCCTGGAACGGATACAACTTCGAAGATGCCATCGTCATCAGCCGTCGTGTTTCCCGTGAGGACATTTACACTTCTATCCACATCGAAGACTTCGAAGTTCAGGCTCGTGATACTAAGCTCGGACCTGAAGAGATCACCCGTGACATCCCGAACGTCGGTGATGAGGCGCTGAAAAATCTTGATCAGGACGGCGTCGTCCGAGTCGGTGCCGAAGTGAAGCCTGGCGACATCCTCGTCGGTAAAATCACTCCGAAATCCGAGACTGAACTCGCCCCTGAAGAACGCCTCCTGCGCGCCATTTTCGGCGAAAAGGCTGCTGATGTGAAGGACACATCCCTCCGCGTGCCATCTGGCTGCGCCGGCATCGTGATGGATGTCCGCATCGCTTCCCGTGGGAATCAGAACAAAGGTGAAGAGAAGGAAAAACTCTCCCCAGCTGAAGCGAAGAAGCAGATCAAGCAGATCGAGGAAGACTACCGAACGAAGAAGGAAGACCTCACCGAGCAGCTCACCGAGAAGCTCAGTGACATCCTTCTTAACGAAAAGATCCCGCTTGATGTGGTCAACGGCCAGACCGGTGAAATCATCCTCGGTGCCAACAAGAAGATCACCAAAACACTTCTTCGCAAGCTTGCCGAAAGCTACGACAGCGTCGAAATTGACCCTAGCCCGATCCGCAACAAGATCTTCGACATCATCCAGAGCTTCGAACAGAAGTTCGCTGATGCTGACATGGAACGTGAACGCAACCTCGACCGCATCGAAACCAGCGAAGACGGAGCTGCTGATGGTGTCGTTAAGCTAGTCCGCGTCTTCGTCGCCTCCAAGCGAAAGCTCAGCGTCGGTGACAAGATGGCCGGTCGTCACGGTAACAAGGGCGTTGTCGCCACCATCGTTCCAGAGGAAGACATGCCATTCCTCGAAAACGGGACACCAGTGGACATCGTCCTGAATCCCCTGGGTGTGCCTTCTCGAATGAACGTCGGTCAGGTTCTCGAAACTCATCTAGGTCTTGCCTGCAAGGCGCTAGGCATGAAGATCGCAACCCCCGTGTTCGACGGTATTCCAGAATCCAAGATCATGGAGTACATCAAGGACGCCAAGAAAGTTCCTGGTTATGAGTGGATGGGCCTCAATGGTAAGTCCAAGCTCATTGACGGACGCACTGGCGAACCCTTCAGCCTCGATGTTGTTGTGGGTTACATTTACATGTTGAAGCTCGGACACCTTGTCGCAGACAAGATCCATGCCCGTGCCGTCGGTCCTTACTCGCTTGTCACACAGCAGCCGCTAGGTGGTAAGGCGCAGTATGGCGGCCAGCGCTTCGGTGAAATGGAGGTGTGGGCGCTTGAGGCCTATGGTGCAGCTTACACGCTGCAGGAGCTTCTCACTGTGAAGTCCGACGATGTCCAGGGACGCACTCGCATCTACGAACAGATCGTGAAGGGTGATCACGCGTTGGAAGCTGGCACGCCGGAATCCTTCAACGTTTTGATCAAGGAAATGCAGTCCCTCGGACTCGATGTGAAAGTCCACAAGCGCTCCGCTCAGGACGCCGAGGTCGAAGTCATCGAGCGTTTCACCGCTTAATTCACCACTCTGAACCCAGGCCGGTAAACCTTAACGCACCACTATTACTATGAGCGCTGATTTGAGCTTGAAAGAAATCTTCGGAGAAAAAACCAATGGCGAAGAGTTCGACTTCGTGTCGATCTGCATCGCCTCGGCGGACCGCATCCGCTCCTGGTCTTCAGGGGAGGTGAAGAACCCCGAAACCATCAACTACCGCACCTTCAAACCCGAAAAGGGCGGCTTGTTCTGCGAACGCATCTTCGGACCCACCCGTGACTGGGAGTGTGCCTGCGGTAAATACAAACGCATCAAGCACAAGGGTGTCATCTGCGACCGCTGCGGCGTCGAAGTGACTCTTTCCCGCGTGCGTCGTGAGCGCATGGGGCACATCGAACTGGCCGTGCCAGTGACCCACATCTGGTTCTACAAGTGCATGCCTTCCCGCATCGGCCTCATGCTCGACATGACCGCCCGCTCGCTGGAACGCGTCATCTACTATGAAGACTACATGGTCGTCGATGTCGGCAGCACGCCCCTCATGCGTGGTCAGCTTCTGACGGAAGTTGAACTCCGCGAGGCTGAAGAACAGTATGGTGCAGACGCTTTCCGCGTCGGCATGGGTGCTGAGGCCATACGCGACATCTTCAGTCAGATCAATCTGGCTGACGCCATTAAGGATCTTGAGGAAGCGATGACCAAAACCCGCTCCAAGCAGATCCGCAAGAAGCTCGCCAAACGCCTCAAACTCTGCCAGGGTTTCGCCGAGAGCCACAGCCGCCCCGAGGCCATGATCCTCGAGGTGCTTCCGGTCATCCCACCAGATCTCCGTCCGCTCGTTCCGCTTGAAGGCGGACGCTTTGCTACATCTGACTTGAACGACCTCTACCGTCGCGTCATCAACCGCAACAATCGTCTCAAGAACCTTCTCCAGCTTCGCACACCGGATGTCATCATCCGCAATGAGAAGCGCATGTTGCAGGAAGCTGTGGACGCCCTGTTTGACAACGGCCGTCACGGCCGCCCCGTCACTGGCGCTGGTAATCGCCCGCTCAAATCCCTCTCTGACATGCTCAAGGGTAAGTCGGGCCGCTTCCGTCAAAATCTTCTCGGTAAGCGTGTCGATTATTCCGGACGTTCCGTCATCGTCATCGGTCCTGACCTCAATCTCAACCAGTGCGGTCTGCCGAAGAAGATGGCGCTCGTCCTGTTCGAGCCCTTCATCATCCGCCGCTTGAAGGAGATGGGACTGGTTCACACCGTCCGCTCTGCCAAGAAGATGATCGAGCGCCGCACACCTGAAGTGTGGGATATCCTGGATGAAGTCACCAAAGGGCATCCCGTTCTTCTGAACCGAGCTCCGACCCTCCATCGTCTGTCCATCCAGGCATTTGAGCCAAAGCTAATCGAAGGCGAAGCCATCCGCGTCCACCCCCTCGTTTGTACAGCATACAACGCCGACTTCGACGGTGATCAAATGGCCGTCCATGTTCCTCTTTCCATCGAAGCTCAGATGGAGGCCCGTCTCCTCATGCTCGCGCCGAACAACTTGTTCAGCCCTGCCAGCGGCAAGCCCATCATGACTCCTTCCCAGGACATTCCTCTGGGCTGCTACTTCCTCACCTACCTGCGTGAGATGCCTGGTCCAGATGGCAAGAAAAAAGAAGGCCGTGAGCGTCTGCCGATCTTTAATGATCCCGCCGAGGTCGAATTCGCCATCACCGAGGGTGCCCTCTCCGTGAATGACAAGATCCGCTATCGCAACCCTGACTTCCAGAAGGAGAAGCGCATCTACGGTGACAACACCAAGCCCTACATCGAAACCACTGCCGGTCGTGTTCGCTTCAGCGAAATCTGGCCTGAACGCGTCGGCTTCTACAACAACACCGTCGGCAAGAAGCAGATCTCAGACATCATCTGGCGCTGCTACCAGACCGTCGGTCAGAAGGAAACGGTAGCCAGTCTTGACCGCTTGAAGCTGCTTGGCTTCCGCGAGGCCACCCGTTCCGGTTGCTCCATCGGTATTACCGACATGGCGATCCCAGGCTCGAAGAAAGCCGCTCTCGAGAAGGCGTACAAAGACATCGAAGACGTCGAAAAACTCTATCGTCGTGGTCTCATCACTCACGGTGAGCGATACCAGAAGATTGTGGACATCTGGACACAGGTCGGTGACCAGACTGCTGACGAAGTGTTCCGCACCTTGGAGCACAATGAAGGCAAGAAGATGCATAATCCGCTCTACGTCATGGTGACTTCCGGTGCCCGTGGCAATCGCACGCAAATCAAGCAGCTCGGCGGTATGCGCGGCCTCATGGCCAAACCATCCGGCGAGATCATTGAGCGTCCGATCACCTCGAATTTCCGCGAAGGTCTGAGCGTGCTCGAATACTTCATCTCCACTCACGGTGCTCGTAAGGGGCTCGCTGATACGGCTTTGAAGACCGCTGACTCCGGCTACATGACGCGCAAACTCGTCGATGTGTCCCAGGACGTCATCGTCCACGAGGAAGACTGCGGCACCTCTAACGGCATCACGCTTAACTCAATCTACCAGGGCGATGAAGAAGTGGTCGATCTCAAGACGCGCGTCTATGGCCGCGTGAGTTGTGAGACCATCCATGACCCCGTCACAAAGGAAACAGTCATCGCAGCAGATCAGCTCATTCTTGAAAAGGAAGCTATGCACCTCACAAAGCTTGGTGTGGAGAAGCTGAAGATCCGCTCCGTGCTGACTTGCGAAGCCAAACGCGGTTGCTGCGCCATGTGCTACGGCCTCAGCCTCGCGACCAGCCGCGTGGTCAAGGTTGGCGAAGCCGTCGGCATCGTCGCCGCTCAGTCCATTGGTGAACCAGGAACCCAGCTCACCATGCGTACCTTCCACGTTGGTGGCGCGGCCATGAGCAGCTTCAAACAGCCCTTCATCAACCTCAAGACTACTGGTACATTGCGCTATGCAGACATGCGTGCCGTGCCGACGGCTGAAGGTAATTGGATCGCACTTACCAAAAACGGAGTTATCTCCGTCATTGGTGATGATGGTCGTGAGCTGGAAAGCCACAAACTTGTCCTTGGTGCTGCCATCTCCAAGCCAGACGGTGCCAGCGTGAAAAAGGGTGAGCAGATCGCCACTTGGGATCCATACAACATCCCGATTATCACTGAAAAAGCCGGTAAGATCGAGTTCCGTGATATGATCGCGGGCATTACCTTCACGAAGGAAAAGAACGAGCAGACCGGCAACGAAGAAGTCGTCGTCATCGAGCACAAAGAGGATCTCCATCCTCAGATCGTCGTCACCAACGCGAAGACCCACGAAGTCCTCGCCAGCTACACTGTCCCCGCCGGCGCTCACTTGAACGTGAAGAATGGCGAGAAAGTCGAGGCCGGTGT
>CAYMHJ010000139.1:0-15945 GCA_964390165.1 uncultured Prosthecobacter sp.
CCAGGGATTTGATCTCGTCGATGAACTCGCCCACGTCCTCAAACTGCCGGTAAACAGAGGCGTAGCGGACGTAGGCGACGTGGTCGATGGCCTCCAGCTTGCGCATGACTTTGGCTCCGATCACGGTGGAGGGGATCTCGCGGTAGCCCTCCTCTTCCAGCTCGTTGGCGATGTCGTCGGCGCACTGTTCGAGCTGCTCCATCTTGACCGGGCGCTTTTCGCAGGCCTTGCGCAGGCCGGACATGAGCTTCTCGCGGTCGAAGTGCTGGCGGGCTCCGTTGCGCTTCACCACGCGAAGTTCCTCACGCTCCACGATCTCGTAGGTGGTGAAGCGGAAGTTACACCTCATGCATTCACGGCGGCGGCGGATGGCGTGGCCTTCCCGCGCCTCGCGTGAGTCGATGACTTTATCCTGGGAACTTCCGCACTTGGGGCAGCGCATGGTGGTTGTGGGGGGGGCTGGAAAGGTGGCACCAGCCACCGCGATGGCAAGGACGGTCTGCTTCTTCAGCCAGCGTTCCGCACCTTCGCCCGGCATTCGTCGCAGATCTCATCCCCCTCCGCATTCACGCGGAAGTCGAGCTTGGGGTCATCGATCTCGGTTTTCTGGCAGACGGTGCATTGGTGGAAGAAGGCCGCGCCGGAGTTCATGCCCGCCTCGAAAGCGGCGCGCTTTTGCCCGACCTTGGCCAGGTGCTGGCGCTCCTTGATGAAAGCCGGACCGAAGGTGATGAGGAAGTTCAGGTGGGAGAAGAGCACCGGCCAAAAAGCCGACGGAGCCCCCATCACCATCAGCACGGTCAGCGCCACATTCAGCCAGGCGATCCATTTGATCTTCACCGGGATGATGAAGAAAAGCAGGATCTCCTCATTCGGATAAATCATCGCAAAGGCGAGCAGCAAACTCTGGAAGAGAAACATCCCCGTCGCCGAATAGCCAAAGATCATCGAGCCCACAGCCACGGCCAGCATTCCGCCCACAAAATATAGGGTGAGCCTGAACGGCCCCCAGGCGGCCTCCAGGCCACGTCCGAGCCACATGAGAAAAAGAGTACCGATGATGACCCAGAGGAGACTCATCGTTCCAGGAATGAAGATGTAGGTGAACAAGCGCCAGACCTGCCCATGCAGCACACGGCTACCGTCCAGGGTCAGGAAGTCCAGGTAGGCAGCCTTCCCCTCCGGCTGAAGCATGGCAAAGATGACGAAGGTAAGCAATTGCAGTCCAGCGATGAACTGGACCAGTCCAGGAATGGCGAAACGTCCGAATCGGGATTCAAGTTTGTCGAGGAAACGCATGGGGGGATAGAGGCAGCAGAGTCAGTGGACCGCTTTCCATACTGCGGCAAGGTGTTCCATGCAGCGGTCATGCTCATGACAGGAGATTGATGGAGCAATCCTTGAATGCAGCTTCGTGCCCGGCGTTTTGAGTATCTGGATCAAGCTGCACTATGATACGTTTCGAAGCCTATCCGTCAGTCTGATTGAAGCCGACCGTTGCGGAGCAACCAGCTCGGCGATGTGGGAGCGTTTGCAGGCGCGATCCTGTCACCTCCACTCGATTGGACAGGCTACAGCAGCTTTCGACCACGAAAGATGCGCCTCGTTTGGGCTATACGAGTTGGGCGATCTGGCCCCACCCATGAGTTCCGCCAACTTTTACCATCTCTTCACAAATCTCCGAGTCTGACGACACACAGCCTTAACACAGGGGGAGTCTGTTGTGGGTGTGACAACGCTGGTTCGTGCCAGCAACGCCACGTTCCGAAAACCAAAACCACATCAGACGATGAAAACGAACCACCATTCCATCCTGAACCGCTGGCTCCCAGCGGCAGCAGTTGTCGCCCTCAGCAGCATCACCGGCGCAGTCTCAGCTCAGCAACCACCTCCTCCCGCTGGTGCCAAGCCGCCGACGAATGGTGCGGCTCCGATTCCTCGTCCAGATCCGGGCAAGCAACCTCCGCAGGGGCAACCTCCGCAGGGGCAACCTCCGCAGAGCCGCCAGCGTCCGCCGCAGCCACCGCAGAATGCCGGACTGCCTCTGCCACCCAGCCTTCCTTCTTCATTCATTCTGCCTTCTGAGTTTCGTCATGTGGATGGCAGCGCGAACAATGCCACCAACACAGCCTGGGGCACACCTGACAAACCTTACGTACGTCTGGTTCCCAATGCATATGCGGACGGCCTGAGTGAACCTTCTGGTGCCACCCACCCCAGCGCTCGTGTGATCAGCAATGCGGTGGCGAAGCAGCAGAACCTGCGCCCAAACCGCCGTGGGGCGAGCGACTTCCTCTGGCAATGGGGCCAGTTCCTGGATCATGATCTGGATGAAACACCCGCCGCTGACCCAGCCGAGCCTTTCCCTATCACTGTACCAACGGGTGATCCTTCCTTTGATCCCACCAGCACCGGCGTGGTCACGATGGGGCTGGATCGCAGCGCCTATGAGACCGTGGAAGGTGTGCGTGAGCAAAAGAACGCCATCACGGCATGGATCGATGCCTCGCAAGTCTATGGCTCAGACGCCGCACGTGCGGCAGCTCTGCGTGCCAATGACGGCACCGGACGCCTGCGTGTCAGCATCAGCGATCACGGTGATCTCCTGCCGACGCACTCAGACACGCTTGCAGCGCTCCCGCCAGCGCCGGGTTTCTTCGTGGCTGGTGATGTGCGAGTGAATGAGCAGACGGGTCTCATCGCCATCCACACGCTTTTCCTGCGTGAGCATAACTTCTGGGCTGACCTCTACCGCGCTGCCAATCCAGATGCTCTCGATGAAGAGATCTACCAGTTCGCCCGCCTCGTCGTCGGTGCTGAAATGCAGGCCATCACTTATCGCGAGTTCCTGCCCACCTTGCTCGGTCCTGGAGCCATCAAGCCGTACCGTGGTTACAAGGCCGATGTGAACCCAACAATCTCGAATGAGTTCGCCACGGCGGCCTATCGCCTCGGACACAGCCTGGTTTCTCCTGAACTGCTGCGTCTGGATGCCACGGGTGCAGAGATTGAAGCCGGACATCTGTCGCTCGCTGAGTCCTTTTTCCAGCCACAGCAGATTACGGAGGCGGGCATCGATGTTGTCCTGCGTGGACTCGCCCTCGGACGTGCTCAGGAACTGGATGAATGGATCATTGATGACATGCGCGACATGCTCTTCGGCCCTCCTGGAGCCGGAGGTCTGGATCTCGCGGCGCTGAACATCCAGCGCGGTCGGGATCACGGCCTGCCCAGCTTTGCAGCCATGCGTGCGGCTTTGAAACTCCGTCCAGTCACCCGTTTCCAGGACGTGAACCCCAATCGCCAGGTCGTGGCAGAACTTGATGCCGCCTATGAAAGCCCTGCTGACATCGATCTCTGGATCGGCGGTCTCGCCGAGGCGGATCGTCCGGGCTCCATGGTGGGTGAGACTTTCCATCGCATTCTGGTGGATCAGTTCACCCGCGTCCGTGATGGAGACCGCTTCTGGTATGAAAAGATCTTCTCCTCTGAAATGGTGCGCATGATCAATGCGCAGACTCTCAGTGTGATCCTTCATCGCAACACCGAGATCGGTGCGGAAGTCGGCCGGAATGCCTTCATGGCACCTCCGCTACGCCGAAACGCTGCGGCTCGAAAGGCGGCGCGCTGAGTCATTAGTCCCCCGGGCCCATGCCGCGAGAGCGGCATGGGCCTTTTTTTCGCGTTCGCTCTGCCTCCTATATTTCCGAAATCTTGAGGTAGGCAAGTGCCTGCCACCGGCTACAGTCCGCGCCCATGATCGAAAGAGAACCCCGCATCTATGTGCTGCCCACGATGATGACGGCAGGAAATATCCTGTCCGGCTTTGTCGCGATTTTGCAGATCTTCAAAGGACGTGAAGGTGAACTCACGGAGCACTACTACTGGGCCATCATTGCCATTCTGGCTGCCTGTCTCTTTGATGTTCTTGATGGCCGTGTGGCTCGTTTGGGCGGTCAGGAGTCGCCTTTCGGACGTGAACTGGACTCGATCGCGGACATCGTGAGCTTTGGCGTGGCACCAGCCCTTCTCGTGCATGACATCGTTTTAAAGGACATCGATAAACCTTCGGGACTCGGCTGGCTCATCGCCTCCGCCTACCTCGTCTGTGGGGCCCTGAGACTCGCGAGGTTCAACTGTCTCGCCGCCAGCGACAATAAAACGAACAGCAAGCACTTCCGCGGCTGCCCCATTCCGGCGGCGGCGGGCGTCATCGCCTCTCTCACCCTTCTGATGATCTGGCTGGATGAGGGGCAAAAGGAGATCGGGCCATGGAAGTACGGGCTCGCCGGACTGATGGTGATGCTTTCCTACCTGATGATGAGTGATCTGGAGTATCCGAGCTTCAAGTCTGTGAACTGGCGCACGCGCCGCTCTCCGGCCTGGGTGCTGGTTTCCATCATCCTCGTGGCCTTCAGTGTGAGGAATTGGCAGTGGATGCCCTCCGTCCTTTTTGTGAGCTACCTGATCTATGGCCTCGTGCGTCCCTGGATCTCCCGCAGCATGCGCCAGACCATCGAGATCGAATGTGAGTCGGCGGAAACGCCTGAAGACCCGATCACGAGTGAGATTCCTGCTTCGGAGGTTGACTCCACGGACACGGTGATGCCAAAGGATGCCGCCTCACAGATTTAGGCAACATTTCCTTCACCCCCCGTCAGAGAACCCGATCAAGAATGGCCGATTTTTATCAGCACACGCGGCTTCCCACCCTGCATCACCTCGCCACGCCGGACAGCAATGCTCGTGAAGCAGAGCTGGTGGAGATGACTCGTGAGCGGCCCGTGGCGCTGCTGCTGCCCGCCTTGCATACGGAAGTCACGCGTCCAGCTTTGCCCTCGATCCTGCGCCAGGTGGCCGAGGTGCCCTACATCTCGGAGGTCGTGCTGAGCATGAACGGGATGAATGAGGCGCAGATGCATGACGCCCGCGCAAAGTGTCATGAATGGCTCGGTGAAAAGCCGCTCACACTGCTCTGGAATGATGGGCCGCGGCTCATGGCGGTGCATCAGAGCGTCACCAGTGAACATGTCGATGGCAAAGGTGCCAACATCTGGATGGGCATCGCTTGTCTGCGTGCCGCCGGACATCGCGGCATCGTCATCAGCCATGACACGGACATTCTGAATTTTGGGCCAGGAATGCTGGCGAAGCTTTGCTACCCCATCGCGCATCCACAGCTGAACTACCGCTTTGCCAAAGGATACTACAGTCGTGTGGCAGACCGCCTGTATGGCCGCGTCACACGTCTGCTCATTTTCCCACTCATTCAGGCATTTCAGGAGGTGCTCGGGGCGCAGCCGTTGCTGGAGCATCTGGAGGGCTTCCGCTATCCACTCTCCGGTGAATTTGCCGCAGACAGTGAGACTTTGGCCGGCTTCAGTCTGCCTTCCGCCTGGGGCTTGGAGATCGCCATGTTGTGCGAAGTGCATCGCCATTTGCAGGTCTCGGAGATGTGCCAGGTCGATCTCGGTTTCCACTACGAGCACCGTCACCGCCAGCTCGATCCAGGCGTCGTGGAGCCAGGTCTGGTCGCCGCGGCGGCGGATGTGGCGCGCTGTCTCGCCGCCCAGGTCTTGCGTGAAGCTGAGGAGCGTGCAGCTGAGTCCCTGCTGAAACTCGTGAATGAGCGTTACCGTCTGCGTGCAGCCGAGTGGATGGACCGCTATGAGCATGTGGCACTGCTGAACGGGCTCATTTACGACCGAAACGAGGAAGCCATGGCCGTAGCTGCATTCACGGAAGCGCTGGGAATACTGGCTGGAAGCGCGGGTTCCGTCAGCCTCATGGCACCGAAATTGAGACCTTCCCCTGCCTCGGTGCTCACAGGCATCACCGGTCTGGGTGGGGAAATCATCGCTGCCATTAAAGAAAGCTGATGGACGCATCCTCAGACCTGAGTCTTGACGCCGATTCGCGTCACCGTAATCATCTCGGCGCGTGTCTTCCTTCTTTTGTCCGACACCATTAACATCATTCGACCATGTCTCATCGAAACTGGCGCAGTCTTTTTTTCATCCTCTCAGCAGGTGCCCTGGTTCATGCTCAGGACGTGCCCAAGGCAGAAGCCGTGATCGGCACCGGCGAAGTGGTGAAGGAGCCCAAAAAAAAGGATCTCGCCGCCACGCTGAGCACGCAGAAGGAAGCCCGCACCATGCGTTTGAGCATCCCAGCGCCACGTGGACTCATCGTTGATCGCAATGGCGTGCCCCTGGCGCAGAACCGGGTGGTGCATTACCTGGCCTTGAATTTCCCATTCATGAGCAAGGCCACGCCGGAGATGATAGTGACCTTTGCCAGGGAAAAGATCGACGCGGCCAACAAAGCGCTCGGGAAGAACTGGAGCCTGTCTGATGAGAAGCTCATCTCCCACTATCAAAACCGCCGCTGGCTGCCCCTGGTCTTTTCCTTGGAGGACGGCATCAACGTGGAGCTCTCCACTGAAGATCAGAAAAAACTCAAGCCTTTGCTCGAATCCGGCTCACTGCTGCTCCAGCCGGCCTACATCCGCTTTTATCCGAAGGAAGACACCGCCTGCCACATGATCGGCTACACGGGGAAAACCCGCCGTCTGCCCGAAGGACCGATCGTAGATGGGGATCAGCTCTTCGAGGAAATGGAAGGCCGGCAGGGACTGGAATTGAGTTTCGATACTGCGCTCAAAGGCATCCCCGGTGAGATCAATCTCCTCTTCGATGCGGATGGTTCCCTGCTTTCCGATGAAGTTCTGCGCCGCCCCACACCTGGACGCACCGTCGTTCTGACTCTCGACTATCATCTCCAGCGTCATGCCGAGAACGCCCTGAAAAAGCATGCCCGCAATGGCGGAGCGATGGTGGTGATGGACATCCGTAACGGTCACATCCTGGCCATGGCATCCAACCCCGGATTCAACCCCAATGAGTTCGTCTTCGGCATCCGTGACGCACGCTGGGCAGAATTAAACAAAGACCTGCGTGCGCCACTGCTTGGCCGTGCTTTCAGCAGCGAATACCCACCCGCCTCCACCTTCAAGCTGGTCACCGCACTCGGTGCTCTGGAAAGCGGCAAGGTGACGCCATCCACCTCCTACTACTGCGGCACCTCCCTGCTCGTCGGAGACCGCTACTTCCACAACCACAACACCAAGAGTGACGAAGGTGACATGAACGTCATCACCGCCATCAAGCGCTCCTGCAACACCTGGTTCTACCAGGCCGCGCTGGACACAGGTGCCGACCCCATCATCAACATGGCCAGACGGCTCGGATTCGATGAGCGGGTCGGCCTTCCGATCAAAGGCGAAGGCAAGGGAAATGTCCCCAGCAGTGCAGGTCGTAAAATCCTTGGTGGAGAGATCGCCAACATCGCCATCGGCCAGGGATCTCTCACCGCCACACCTCTGCAGGTCTGCCAGTGCATGGCCGCCATCGGTGACGGCGTAGTCATGCGCCAGCCATTGCTCGTGAAGCAGGTGCAGACCATCAGCGAAGTCATTGTCGATGCCTACGAGCCAAAGATCCGCCGCCAGATCAATCTGAACCCCACGGCACGTGATGCAGTCGTCAAAGGCATGGTCGCCGTCGTTTCCGGCAGTGGCGGCACCGGCCGCGCGGCTGGAATCAAGCAGGTCCAGATCGCCGGCAAAACAGGCACCGCCCAGTGGAAACCAGCCAAGGAACAGAACCTCGCCTGGTTCACCGGCTTTCTCCCTGCCAGCCAGCCAGTGCTCGCCTACTCAGTGGTTTATGAAGGCCGCCCTGGTGAAAGAGTTAGCGGAGGTGGCATTGCCGCACCCATCGTGAACGAAGTTTTCACCAAATATTACGAAGGCGCGCCAGCAGATGATCCGCTGCTCGCTGCCATGAAAGATGTGCCCCAGGCCGTAGCGATCGACGAAGGCGAACTAGACCCAAGTGCCGAAGGATCCGGGGAAAACTTCCGCCGCGTCGCTCCTGCTGCCGCCCCTCTTCCGCAGGAAAAAAGAACGCTTGGAGGCTTCTTCAAACGTCTCTTCCAGCGCAACTAATCCCCTTTGCAGCAGGTGCTTAGCACTAAGCGCCCTCAACCGACTCCCCATGATCGTTCAAATCGCCACTCTTTGTGATTCAGCTTCAGACTACAATGGCAAGCTCTGCATGCTGGGGGCCTTCGACACCCTCTGCTCGCGTCAGTTCCCGGTCAATCATCCATCCTGTGCCCTCGTCATCCGACTCATGTTTTCTCCCGGCGATTCGGGCAGGCACAGCTTCCGTGTGAGCTGCAAAGACAGCTCAGGAAACGAAGTCCTGAAGCCTCTCCCGCTCGAACCGGCGATGGAGGTGGTCTTCCCAGGTTCCTTCGTTCCATTCGTCACCCGGAACATCATCCTGAACCTGCAAAACATCCGCTTCGAGAAGCCTGGTCTCATCACCTGGTATCTCGAAAAAGACGGTCAGGTCATCACCAGCATCCCGCTGCGCGTCACCCTCTTTGATGACAGCCGTTCCACCACCGGCCCGGCGGGCTGAGCGGATTCAGGGCCGAACTGTCAGCCCTTGAGTATCTGCCAGCTTGGCACCGGCCACGATCAAGCCAGACTGAATGGTCTTGTTCAGGTTCGCAGCGATCAGATCAGCGTTGGTGAAGTCTGCATTGGTCAGATTCGCACCTTCGAGATTGGCTCCAGAGAGATCAGCTCCACAAACTTTGGCGTTGGTGAGATTCGCGTGGCGCATGGAAACTCCACCCAGATCTGCGCCGCTTAAATCCGCCCCGCTAAGATCCGCACTGTCCAAATTGGCCCCACTGAAGTCCGCCTCCGTCAAATTGGTTCCAGCCAGATTGGCCTTCGTCATAGTCGTGCCGACGAAATGAGCCTTCGAAAGATTCAGATCATTGAGCATCGCCCCGGCCAGATTCATGCCGGTCTCATCGACCTTTCTGCCACTTCTGCCTGCGCTTTCCAGCCATTGAGTATGTCCGAGGAGTTTTTCGTTCGTGATGCTTGCCATATACCCCCATCATGCCGGGGACTCGAACACTCGCAAATGAACTTAGCAGCAACCTTTTGTGACTCGGCAGGCCTCTGGGTGAGGGCTGCCATTACCCGTGCATCAAATCGGCCGCCGACGGTCAATGATGGCCGCATTCATGGGATGGACAGGATTTTCACTCTCGCACAAGCACGGTCTGAAGACCGGCATGGAGCACCTTCCAACCATGATCGAGCAGCCATGGCACGCCAAGAGCGCCTTGGCCCTGCCACTTTCCAGCACGAATAGAAGTATCGTCGTAAACGACCCTGGACCTTGCATGAAGCAGATGCTCAGCCACCTGAATCTAACGAAGCCCATGCTCGGCAATGCCCGCGAGGGGTGTTTTTATCGCAGCAGTGACATCGACCTTAATTAAATCGCAATTGCCTGGTGATGCACATTAGCGATGGGCAAAAGGAACGGGTGGTGTAAGTGAACCTTGATAGCATGACTGCGAAATTCTTCACCCTCGGACTCATCATCGCCACCACTGCGGATGCACAGCAGGTGCATCGAGTGGAAGACATCCGGATTTTTTATCAAACCAGCGGTCAACATACCGTGGATATCACTGATTTGAATAAGAATGGTATTCCAGATCAAGTCGAGGACGTGATGACGCAGGTGAGAGCCGCGCGGAAGCTGTTTGTGGAGGTGCTGGGCTTTCCAGAGCCGCTGAAGACGGAGCGCTTTCGCGAGGCAAGCTTCATCGACATCAGTTTCCGACACAAGGACACACTCAAAATGAACGGCGTAGCCTACGACGAACTCCAGCGCTTCCATAAACCGGGCGATCCGCCTGACACACGAAGCATCGCCTTCACGGTGGCGACCTCGGTCAAAGCACCGGCGAATCTGACGCCTGCGCACGAGTTCTTCCACCTCATCCAGTACAGCACCACCTATTTCAAGAACCGCTGGTTCCTCGAAGGCACGGCCCGCTGGTCTGAGCGTGCTCTCGGGGCGGGAGACCTGGGTCCGTTGCACATTCTCACTGATTGGCCTTTGCCGCAGGAGAAGGCCGCGACCATCACAGCGATGACTTACGAAGCCGCCGAACACCTTTGGAATCCCCTTGCTGCCAGACTTGATGACCAGGGCCAAATTCGCGACTCTCCTGTCCTCCAGCAAATCCAAAACATGACCTACACGGATGGCAGTCCGGCCATGAAAGACCTTCGACTCAAGGGCACGGCTTTAATTCGCGAGGTCTTGATCGAACTCAACCGAGTGGACGACATCGCTTTCCGAGAACTGGGCTATGACCGCTGGTCGGAGGAAAATCAGAGATCCATAAAAAACGATGCCTACATGCTTCGAGCCATTGAGCAAGTCGTGCAACGCGAACGCTAGCCCGGTTAGTGGAAAGGATGGATGCCGCGCCTCGTTAGCTTCCACCCACCATGCACATCTCCTCACTTCGTCTGCTTCCCATCTTCGCCATCACACTCCTCGCTTCGACTTTTGCCAACGCTGAAATCTCCGTGAAGAGTGGCGAGAAGATAGCCTTTCTCGGCGACTCAATCACTGCGGGTGGCTGGAGTAATCCAGCGGGTTATGTACAGTTGGTGATCGCAGGCTTTAAAGCAAATGGCATCGATGTGGAGCCTGTTCCCGCCGGGATCGGCGGCCATAAATCGGATCAAATGCTCGCCCGGCTGGACAAAGATGTTCTGAGCAAAAAACCTCACTGGATGACATTGAGCTGCGGTGTGAACGATGTCTGGCATGGCCCGCGCGGCGTGCCGCTGGATGCGGCCATGGCAAAGAGCGGAAACTACGATGACAAGGTGACCTCACGCGGTACATACCAGAAAAACATCACCGCCATCATTGATCAAGTGACCGCAGCAGGTGTGAAGCCCGTGATGCTGACGGCGACGGTGATTCACGAACATCTAGACAGTAAAGAGAACAACCTGCTCGCGCCATACAACAACTTCCTCCGCCAACTCGCGAAGGAGAAGAAGGTGCCAATGGCCGATCTCTACGCGATGTTTGAAGAGCGCCTCAAGGCCGAAAACAAGCCCAACGAAAAAGTACTTACCAGCGACGGCGTCCACATGAATACGGAAGGAAACAAGCTCATGGCGGTCGGCGTACTGAAAGCCTTCGGCCTCAATGAGGCTGAACTCGACAAAGCCAGGGCGGCCTGGGCTCCGCTCGAAATCGCAGCAGTCGAGTATGCGAAGAAGCAGGCTGAAGCCCGCGCCAAAGCTGCTGCGGAAAAAGCGAAGGCGGGTGCGAAGAAATAAAAGTCATCGCCAAACCAAATCAGCACCGCCAACCTGCATTTGTGACCGCACTTGCGGTTCTCGAACAACCCATAGCCATCCAAATGCGGCGGTGACAGGTTTCACCATCAGTGCCTGAATGCTTAAAACCTTCGTCATTAAGCTTTCATCGCCGTAATGACCAGACGCATCAAACCATCCATCGGCAATCATCCAAGCCCACGCTGCTTGACTGGATCACGCGGAGGCAGACGCTTGTAATTGCCGAACAGGCTCTTATCTCGCACTCAGCGTCTCCAGTGCCATGACGGTGGCGGCGTTGCGGCTTTCGACACCCATTTTCTGGAAGCATGTGCCCAGGTGCTGCTTCGCTGTCTTTTCACTCATTTCCAGGATGGCTGCCACGTCTCCGTTGCTCTTGCCCTGTGCCACCCAGAGGAGCACCTCGGACTCTCGGACAGTGAGTCCATAGGCTTTTTGAAGCAGATCAGGACGCTCGAAATTGGGACTGAAACCGCTGTTGTCAGCCAGACGCTTTTTGAGAGCATCCGCTCGCTCCAGACGAATCTGTACGGCAGCCAGCAGGTCATCGCGCACCACGGACTTGGTGAGGTAGTCATCTGCTCCGAAGTTCATGCCCGTGCGCACATCCGCACGGTCACTTTTGGCTGTCAGAAAGATGAAGGGCGTGTTGGCAAATGCATCGTCATCACGCAGGACCTGTACGACACCGTAGCCGTCGAGTTCGGGCATCATGACATCGCACAGGATGAGGTCGGGGTGCTCCTTTTTGGCGGTCTCGATGCCGACCCGTCCGTTTTCCGCCACGCAGGTTTTATAGCCCTCCAGTTCGAGCATGAGCGCCACGTTACGGCGCATGGGGGCCTGGTCTTCGATGATGAGGATTTTCTTCGTCATGGCGGCATGGTGGCAGTTCTTTTCGGGAATACCATCCGACTAAAGTCGGATGTCAGGGATGCCAGGATTATGGTTAAATCAAAATAATGACTCCACGCCAAATCTATCTCATCCGCAAATCCTTCGCCGACCTCTCGCGTCATGAAGAGGTGGCGGCTCTGGTCTTCTACCGGAGGCTGTTTGAGGCTGACCCAGCACTGCGGCCGCTTTTTAAAGGCGACATCAAGGAGCAGGCAAAGAAGTTGCTCGATATGCTGGGCGTGCTCATCGCCATGCTGGAGCGACCGCTCGGGCTGGAACTGGAACTGCGCGCCATGGGTGCCCGGCATGTGGGCTACGGCGTGAAGGATGAACACTATGCCACGGTGGGGGGTGCATTGTTGGATATGCTGGCAGTGACTCTGAACGGAGAGTTCACACCGGAACTTCGCGAGGCATGGACGGCTCTCTATGGGGCTGTGGAAGCAACGATGAAGGCAGGGGCTAAGGAGGCGGACGTCGCCGCAGAGCAGAGCCTGCGGTAACCCGTTTCGCAGAAAGATGGCAACTCATGAGGTTGCCGGGGACTAGCAATGGATGAGTGAGGCCCATGTGTTGAAGCGTTCAGAAAGTAAGGAAAAGCTGATCCACGTTGAGTGGACCGTGAAGTAACGAGGAACTTGCTTGGCTTCGACTTTCAAACGGGACGCCTAGTGACGTTGCCACGATGCACTGCGGGGGGAGAGGGGGCCAGAACGGCGGCGGCCTAGTCCTCAACTTTGCTGACACGAGACATTGGCATAGCTGGTGCGGCTTTTGGCTGCACGGCACCACGAAGAGTGGTTTCCCACCGATTCAGAAAACCCGCAGATTTCATTCCTGACGCAGGCGAGGCCATTCCGAAACCTCCTCATCCTGCGGAGGACATAGCCCCAAAGGGGCATGGCAACAAAGGCTCAGGAAAGTCCTCGCGCAGCGAGACGCAGCCCTGGGTGGCCGCATTGAGAGTGTTTCCCCTGCAAAAGCCCCGATGGGGCGAGACATTGCGCGTGACGGAACTTTGTTTTTGTTGACACTTTGTTCTTTGTTCATGTTGACCGACACTTTGTTCATGCTGACCCTCAGCCCGCCATACTGAGACACTGCGTCCCGGTGATAAGCAGCCTCTCTCCAAGAGCCGCACCTTTCACCTCCTTCATGGACAGAGCTGTCTCGCCCATCCATTGATCGCACCTTTAGGAGCCACGCGGAGTCCCGCCCTCCACCCAAGCCGCCATGAGAGCCCTCCCCATCACCGCCGCCTTGCTCCTGACGCTCACGGCCTCCGCCCAGATACCCAACACCCTGCTACATTCCATCCCCGCGCCCCCAGTAGGCGTACAGACTGGCGGTCAGCTCGGCTACAGTGTGGTGGTGGAGGGCGAGTTTACAGTGGTGGGTGTGCCTTACGATGATATCGGCGGAGGAAGTTCCGGCGTAGTGAAGGTGTTTGATTCGAGCACGGGTGCGTTACGTTTACTGATTCCAAACCCAGGCCCGGCAGTGGGGGACTTGTTTGGTTTTTCCGTGGCAATTTCAGGCACGCATTTGGTCGTCGGCACTCCCGCAGACGACACTGGAGCTCTCGATACAGGCGCTGCCTACGTCTATGACTTGGCCAGCAGCACACCGGCGGTTCCAGTGGTCACGCTGAACAATCCTGAACCGGGAGACTTGGATTCCTTTGGCTACTCAGTGACGGTCTCCGGTACGAGGGTGGTGGTCGGGGCTTACAAGAACGACACGATCGTCCCCGAAGCGGGCAGTGTGTATCTTTATGAACTCAGCAGTGGCACGCCGACTTTGCCGATGACCACGTTAAACAACCCAGGCCCGGCACAGCAGGACTATTTTGGCTATTCAGTAGCGATCTCCGGCACGCGGTTGATTGTGGGCTGTCCAACGGATGACTTCGGGGCACTCAATGCTGGTGTTGCGTATGTGTACGACTTGAGCGTTAACACTACAGCCATGCGGCTGGCGAACCCCAGCCCGGCAATGGGTAACGTCTTTGGTTGGTCCGTGGCAATCTCCGGCACACAAGCGGTGGTGGGTGCCCGGCAAAACGACACGGGAGCCAGTAATGCGGGAAGCGCCTATGTGTACGACCTCAGCAGCGACACCCCCACGGCACCAGCACATGCGCTGAACAATCCCACTCCAGAGGTGGGAGACAATTTCGGCACTGCGGTGGGAATCTCTGGCACCTGGGTGGTCGTGGGGGCTCAAGGTGATAACACTGGAGCAGACGATGCTGGTAGCGCCTATGCCTATGACCTGGGCAGCGCTACACCCACCGTGCCGGTGCATACGCTGAACAATCAAGGCCCGGCAGTGAATGACCAGTTCGGATGGTCGGCGGCCATCTCCGGCACGCAAGTGGTGGTAGGTGCTCGGTTTGACGATACAGGAGCCGATGATGCCGGAAGCGCCTATACCTATAACCTGGAGAGCGGCACACCCGCCGTGCCTGTGCATACGCTGAACCATCCAGGCCCCACCGTGGAGGATGAGTTCGGCTACTCGGTGTCAGTTTCTGGTATGCTGATGGTTGTCGGTGCCCGTCTTGAAGACACGGGAGCAGGCAATGCGGGGAGTGCCTATGTGTATGACCTGAGCAGCGGCACGCCCAGCGTGCCTGTGCATACTCTGAACAACCCCAGCCCAGCCTTTGAAGACCTCTTCGGCGTGTCGGTGGCAATCTGCGGCACGTGGGTAGTGGTAGGGGCTCCCCATGATGATACAGGTGCGATCAATGCCGGGAGCGTCTATGTGTATGAACTGGACAGCGGCACACCCACTGTGCCTTTGCACACGCTGAACAACCCCAGCTCCGAGCCAGGGGGCGACTTTGGCCGGTCTGTGTCCATCTCGGGCACATGGGTGGTGGTCGGGACCCCCTATGACGACATGGGAGGGAGCGATGCCGGGCGTGCCTATGTGTATGACCTGAGCAGCGGCACGCCCACTGTGCCTATGCACTCGCTGAATAATCCCAGTCCGGGGGGGGGTGGTAATTTCGGCAGCTCGGTGGCAATCTCCGGCACGCGGGTGGTGGTCGGGTTTCCCAATGATAGAACGGGACCTCAGGCTGATGGAAGCGTACACGTTTATGACCTGAGCAGCGGCACCCCCACCGTTCCTGTGCATACATTGTACAATCCCAGCCCGGTAATGGATAATAACTTTGGTGAGTCGGTGGCAATCTCCGGCACGCGGGTGGTGGTCGCCGCTGATTTGGACAGCACAGTTGCGGAAGACGCTGGAAGTGCGTTCGTCTATGACCTGTCCAGTGGCACGCCGACGTTGCCCTTATATGCTCTGAATAATCCCAGCCCAGCGGAGAATGACCACTTTGGGAGCTCGGTGGCCATCTCCGGCACGCGGATCGTGGTAGCAGCTAATCGAGACGATACGGGAGAGGAGGATGCCGGAAGCGCCTACGTCTATGACCTGAGCAGCAGCACGCCCACAGAGCCTGTGGCCACCCTAAACAATCCCAGCCCGGCGGTGAGTGACTACTTCGGCACGTCGGTGGCAGTTGATGGCACCACCGTGGCTATCGGCGCACGTTTGGATGATACGGTTACGTATGACAAAGGCTCCGCCTATGTCTTCGGCCCCCATCCGCTGGATCTAGACAGCGATGGATTGCTCGACACCTGGGAGCGGATTTTGACCCGCGAAACCCGGCTGCAATACCAAAAAGAGGCCGACCTGGCCCCCGCTCTGCTGGTCGATGCCCTGGAATCGCTCGGCGGCGTGGTGGAATCGCTCGA
>CAYMHJ010000140.1:0-15855 GCA_964390165.1 uncultured Prosthecobacter sp.
GCATTCCGCTGGAAAGCATCCGCGCCAACCGCGTTTCCTTTCCCGTCAGCTTCCGCGTGAAAGGGGCTGTGAGCCAGATGGTCGCGGCGAACTAGTTTCTTGCCGGATGCCTGAAACTTAATTAAACCAAGCTCGAGAAAGGAAAAGCCGACTCATGAACATTGTCTGCCCACACTGCTCCCAAACCCTCTCGCTGACACCGGAGGTGCTCGCCTCTCTGAGCGGTCAGCGCCAGGTCGCCTGCCCCATGTGTTCGGGAGTCATGGCACTGCCTGAAATGAAGCCCACGCCCTCGCGGCCAGAGATGCACTTCTCTCCGCGACCTTCTGCACCCGCCTCCAAGACAACGGCCGCGGCCATCGTGAAGGCAAATCGTGGGCTGACTCGGAACATGCGCTTGCTCGGCGTGGGCGTGCTGCTACTTCTGGGGGGCTTGGCGGCTTATCTGGCGCTGAATCCGGGCGGCACGACTCACAACACGAAGCGGCACATCATCGAGGAGATCATCCGAAACAAATTCTTCACCGACCTCATCGCCTCGGGGGCCACGACCAAGGAGGCATTGCTGGGCTTGGCGGATTTACAGCCACACGGGGTGGGCTTCATCGGCCTGAGTGAGGAGCGGCTGCCCTGGGCGGAGGCTACCGCCATGGCGGATAAGCTGGGAGCCAAGGTGCTTACGCTCGATCCGCCGGATGCCACTGCCCGCCAGGTGATGCTGCGGGCGCTGACACCCTTCACCGCCGATCATCTGGCGGAGACGCTGTGGCTTCTGGACCACGGCCAGCCAAAAGTCTTCGAGGGCGTGGACGTCCATCGTGTGAGCACACTGGAGCGGCCCAGGCGCGTGCTGCTGGCCTGGAGCCCGGTGAAGCCAAAACCCTAACCACCCATTCTGAATCGCCATGGAAACCCAGTGCCCACATTGCGCCCAAAGCATCGAGATCGACGCCGAAACGTTGGAGGTGCTTAAGGAGGCTGAATCCTTCGCCTGCCCCACCTGCGGTGGTACGGTTCCTGTAGGCGGGCCCGCCAAAGCTCGCGTTCCCGCAGACCGTGCTCTGCCAAGCACGCCTGCAGCATTGGTGGCGCAGATCAGGCGCATGAACCGTAACATGCGCATCTTCGGCGTGCTGGCCTTGCTGGTGATCGGTGGTTTGGGCATCTACCTCGCCTCGCGCAGCGGCGGAGATGTCATCAACACCACGCAAAACATCCGCCGGGAGATTTTTAAAAACGAGTACTTCACCCGCCTCATCGCCAGCGGAGCCACCACGGAAAAGGAGCTGGAAGCGGTGGCGGAGGCAGCGGCCTATGGCAGCGGCTTCATCGGTGTCAGTGGTGAAAAATGGAGCTTCAAAGATGCCCGCGATCTCGCCCAACGCACGGGGGCGTCCTTGCTGGATGTGGCGGTGGTGGCTCGTGCGAGCCGCAAAGAGCTGGGTAACTGGCTGGCGGAAACTTTTCCATCCACCACCGGCAGCACGGTGTGGGTTTGTGAAGGTCAGGAGCCGCGGCTGATGGACTGCCCGGACCTGCTCACCACCTCCGCACCCTACCGACCGCACCGCGTGCTGCTGGTGTGGCCGCAGATCACGGACTGGCAGAACCACGGCTGGAGCTGGACCATCCAGCCGCAGTTTGATGAGGTGAAGCCCTTCAGCGAATGGGGCCTCGCCGCCGTGCGCAAAGGTAAGCTCTGGGGCTTCGTGGATGAAAGCGGAAAACTCGTGCAGGAGCCGCAGTTCGATCTGGTGGAGTCTTTCTCCGAGCACGGCTGCGCCAAGGTGCGCGTCACCACCGCCGAAGGAAATCAGCTCTGGGGTCTCGTGAACTCCAAAGGCGTGCTGGTGGCGAAACCAGAGTGGGGAGAGGTGCAGGATCAGATCCATGGCTTCACGCCAGTCAGCAAGGCGGGCAAGTGGGGCTATCTCGACGCCTCCGGCAAGCTCGCCATCCCGTGTGAGTGGGACGATGCCTGGCGCTTTTCACCCGAAGGCTATGCCGTGGTCACGCGCTCAGGCTTTGCCGATTCCATGAGCAAGCGCGGCATCATCGACCGCAGCGGCAAGATCATCATCCAGCCGGAGTGGGACGGGGCCATCAATTTCTGTCAGGAGGGCCTCGGCATGATGCGGCGTGGCGGTAGTTGGGCGCTTTTTCACCAAAGCGGTAGGCAGATCACACCGCCGGAGATCAGACTCGATTGGAACAGACTCGCCTGGAAGGACCGCCGCTGGGACCTCGGCGTTTTGCCAGGAGTGGGTGAGGTGTGGTCGCCAGATGGCAAGTCCAGCAGCGATGAGAGGGCCATGGCCATTCTGCAAACCAGCGCCCTGCTTTCTCAGAGGGACAAATTCAACTACCGGCTGGAGATGCAGACCACGCGGGATGGCACTGGCTTCCTGAATGCGATGGGCGAATGGAAATACCCGCCCCAACGCGGACGCGCCCGCCCTTTCCACCAGGGCCGCGCCGCCATCGAAAAGGATGGCAAGTGGGGCTTCATCGACGTGACCGGAAAGCTCGTGGTGAACCAGGAATGGGACGAGGTGAAGGACTTCAGCGGCGGATATGCGGCGGTGCTGCGCGGCGGGAAATGGGGCTTCGTGCATGAGGATGGACGTCTCGCCGTGGAACCCGCCTGGCAGATGTGCGGCAATGCCCGTGAAGACATGGCCGCTGTGTCTCAAAACAACCGCTGGGGCCATGTGAACCTCAGCACTGGCCAGCTCACCGTGCCGACGCAGTGGGACGAGGTGCAGCCCTTCCACGAAGGCCGTGCCGCTGTCCGCCTGGGGCAGAAGTGGGGCTTTGTGGACACGGCGGGAAAAGTGATCGCCGCGCCGCAGTGGCACGAGGTATCTGATTTTATCGATGGGCTGGCTGCCGTGCGGGTGGAGCCACCTGCTGGCACGCGAGGAACCGGGCGCTATAGCCACTGGCAGTTCATCAGCCTCAGCGGAAAGCCCGCGCTGGCTGGCAAGACCGTCAAAACATGGGGCAATAACCCGCCGACGCGAAGGAACGGCTTCATCAGTGCTATGAACGCGAACTACGAGTGGGCAATGTTTGATGCCGAAGGCCGTGAACAGCCGAACCTTTGGTGGCAAAAGCCGCTGGCCACGGGCCTCATGCTCACGCAGCCAGAGCGGCGCGGCGGCTACCTGGACCGGCATGGGAATGCCAGCATCTCCACCGACCTCGTCACCACCGCAGGTGGCATGGTCATGCCGCAGGTCAGCAGCCGCGCTGATCTGATGAGTGATTTCATCCCTCACGCCGCACCGCCGAAGTACGGACTCATGGACATAAACGGAAAGGTGCTCGTGCCGCCGACCTGGGATGAGGCGGAGGTCGTCTCGCCCGACTGGGTTTGGTTCCGCCTTGGCGGCAAATGTGGTCTGGCAGACAAGACCGGACGCATCCACATCCAGCCTGTGTGGGATGAGCTGGAGGTGCTGCCCGTGCGCAGTGGCGGGCTGGCGGAGGATGGGAAAAGCATCCTCATCGGCTGGGAGCGCGGCACGCCCATCCTTTCCCCATGGGTGAAGGTGAAGCAGGCAGGCCAAACAAGCATCCTCCGCCTCAGCGATGCGAAGCCCGTCTTTCCCGGCACACTGACAAATGCCGAGTTTGTGGATTTCCACGGCACGAAGCATCTCGTCATCCGCCAGCCCGATGCCACCGCAGGAGTCATCTACAGCCTCTTCGATCCACAGGCTGGCAGGCAGACCCGCTTCCCCGATGCGGCACGAATGATCTGGAACTGGAACACGGCCACCGCTGGCCTGCTCTGGCAGCAGCACCGCACCACCCAGCGCTGGCATCTTATGCGGGAGGACGGCAGCGATACCGGCCATACCCAGCCCGATTTGGAGAAACCTTACGGCTGGGGCTTCATCGAAACCCTCGGCAGGCTGCACGATGCAGGAGGCTGGTTTTTCATCGGCCCGGATGGAAAGCCGATCTCTCCCGAAAAGTGGGAGGATGCCCGCGACTTCTCCGGCGGACTCGCCGCTGTCATGCGGGGGCAAAAATGGGGTTTCATCGGTCTCGATGGCCGTCTCGTCACCGAGCTGATTTATGATGAAGTGCGTGATGTCAGCCGCGGACTCGCCGCCGTGCTTCAGGCAGACCGTTGGGGCTATCTCGATGCTTCCGGTAAGCCTGCCATTCCCTTCATCTGGGATGCGGCGGAGAGCTTCTTCACCTGGAAAGGCGAGCCGGAAGGCAACGTCACGCCCGAGCTGGACGTGGCCGTCGTCAGCTTCAACAACTCCCAAGCCCTCATCGACCGCGAAGGCCGTCTCATCATTGATCCTGGGCAGTCCATGCTGAAACGAGAAGGTGCCGCCTTTGTGAACGGCACCGATCAGCTCATCGTCATGCAGAAAGCTGGAAAAGCGGACGTGGTGGTGCGGAAGTGGCAAGTCAGCACGAATACCTCCCGCTGGAGGTCTCCCGATGATCCAGTCGAGGTCAGTCCCGCTCGCCGTTGGCAGAAGGAACTAGGTGGGCATGCGCTCGTGGATGAAAACGGCACCGTGCTCACGCCGAAGAGCGGCTTTGCGCCGCCTCGTGCCAGCAGCGGACCAGATGCCTTTGCTCTTGGCAACCTCCTCAGCAGCAAAGGCCCGAGTGAAAGGAACGGTCTCATCCGCAAAGATGGTCGTGAGGTGCTGGAGCCAAAATATGAGCGCATCGCCTGGGTCGCTCCCGGCATCGCCGCCGTGTGGAACCGCGAGGAGGGCGGTCTTTTCAGCACCGATGGCCGCTGGCTTTTCAAGGACAACGCCAGCACCCGCATCGCCCGCTTTGGTAGTTCATCCAGCGCCCGTTCCTCCCGCCAGCACCGCCACGGCCTCGTCGTGATCGAAGACATACCGAAGTGGGGCTACGCCCGCCTGAATCGTGAAGCTCCAGCCCCGAAAGCCCCATGAAGACCACCCTCAGACTCCTCTTCATCATCCTCTGTTCCGTCTGCCATGCTCTGACACCTGCTGAGTTGGCCGACAGCTACCACGCCCGCGGCCTCGCCGCAGAAAAGCGCGGGGATTTGCTCACGGCGGAAAACTGCTACGAGCTGGCACTCCGAATGCAGCCCGGCCATGCCGGTGCGGCGACAGAGAAAAGCAAGATGCAGGAAAAGTGGACTAGCCAGCCGGCTGCGCGCATGGCGTCCACGGTGCTGAATCGCGTGCAATTTACCAATGCTACACTCAGCGAAGCTCTTGAGTATGTCACGCACCACACCGGTCTGCTCATCGAAGATGGCGACGCCTATGACGCGCCACTGCAAAACCTCGTGAGCGAAATTCAGGCCTGGCACAGGGTTCCCCAAGACCAGCAAAAAGCCGCCTGGGCCGAGCTGGTGAAGCGCACCAGACATGGCCGGGCTTTGCAAAAGCTAGCGGACGCCGTCATCGGCTCCCAGCAGGCCCGCATCAGCATCGACATGGCTCAAACCACGGCAGATGAGCTGCTGAAAAAGATCGCAGTGCTGACGGGACTCACCATGCATCATCAAAAAGGCAAGATTCTCTACAGCGTGCGGAAGACGCCTATCGTGGACTCGAGGGCAAAGCGATCAGCAGCAGTCAGCGATGCCACCCGTACTCGGCTCACAGCCCTCGCCGATGACTTTCAAAACGCCGGTGCTGCCAAGGTGGAGGCCGATCATCAGAAGATGATGCAGGATTTGAAAACGAAATACCTCGCCGCAGTGAAGCGATCTCAAGCCGATGCCCGGAAGGCTGGGCAGACAGCCGCAGCAGATGCCCTCCAGGAAGAGGAGTCGAAAATCAGCGTGGGAGTCGATCTACCCGTCAGCGATGATCCGCAGACAGCCGATGCCGTGAAAAAGCTGCGAGACATTTACCGCACTGAAGCCGCGAAAGCCGCCCAGGTCCGCGCCGCCAGCCTGAAGCCCCTGCTCGACCGCTACGACGCCGAGCTCACCGCCTTGGAAGCAAGCGTCGCTGACAAGCCAGACGATCTCGCTGCCGTGAAGGCTGCAAGAGAGCAAATCAACAAACAGCCTTGATCACCCCAATGAAACACCGCCTCACCACCCTGCTGCTCGCCTGCATCATGCCGTTGGCTTCCTGGAGCCAGTCTGCCAGTTCACCCTCAGCAGATCCTGCATGGACGACCGCAGACTACGCACGCTTCACCCATGAGACCTTCCGCCAGCACGCTCCTGCCCAGCAGCTGCTGGAGCGTGGCGGCATCGATCATGGCCTGCTGAATGCGGCGCTGTTTTACGCCACCAATGTGGAGCGCGTGAAGCATAAGCTGCCCCCCTTCCAGTCCTCCGCAGCCCTCACGGCGAGTGCCTTCGAGCACTCGCGGGACATGGCGTTGCTGGATTTCTTTTCCCATGAAAACCCGAAGGATGCCGCCAAGCGAACACCCTGGCAGCGCATGGCCGCACACGGAGTGGCGGGCGGCACGCGGGCGGAAAACATCGCCATGCGTACGGTTTCAAAGCTCACCTATCTGGCCTATGCGGACATGACCCTGAAGCAGTGGATGGACTCACCAGACCACCGGAAGAACATCCTGAATTCGAAGCTCACCACCCTCGGTTGTGGTGCCCATGACTGCCGCTGCGAGAAGTTCCATCTGCTAGCGACTCAGAACTTCGGCGATCAAGCGGGTCATTAGCAGACCACCATGACTCTGCCAAATTAGTCTGGGAGACTTGTGGATTCGCAACCTCGTTCGATTCTGGAAAAGGAAAGCAGCCACCTTGTGAAAAGAAACGTTGAGCGCCGGAGGTCTCCTGGCTTTGATTGTCGGTGGGCCAGGACTTCTCCTCCCCGCCCTCACTCACCATGTCCCTCGGCCAACTCCTCCTCACCGGTGTCCCCGGTCCTGAACTCGACTCCGACACCGCTGCCCGCTTCAAGAAACTCCAGCCCGGCGGCTTCATCCTCTTTGGCAGGAACATCAAATCCCCCGAGCAACTGCGGAAGCTCATCGACGACCTGCGCGACGTCTCGGACATCGAGCCTTTCATCACCATCGATCAGGAAGGCGGGCGTGTTTCGCGGCTCCGCTTGATCGGTGACGAGCCGCCGAACGCCCAGGCCCTGCGTGATAAAGGCGATCCCGAGCTGATCAAAAAGCATGGCAAGCTCACCGGCCAGATCTTGCGGCTCTTCGGCTTCAATCTCGACCTCTGCCCCGTGTTGGACATCAGCTATGACGATGCCGCCGACAACTCCCTCAAAGGCCGCTGCTGGGGCAAAGATCCGCAGCAGGTCATCACGAATGCGGGCATCTTTAACCGCGCTATGCGCAAGGAAGGCATCCTGAGCTGCGCCAAGCACTTCCCCGGCTACGGCCCCGCGGAATGTGATCCGCATGAGTTCCTGCCCGTGATCTCGAAAAGCCGCTCCGAGATGGAGATGAGCGAGCTCATGCCCTACACCGCGCTGCTGCCAGAACTCGACAGCGTGATGACCTGCCACAGCAACTACACCGCTTATGATCCTGATCGCGGTCGCTGGCCCGCCAGTCTGAGTCACAACATCTGCACGAAGCTTCTGCGGGATCAGCTCGGCTTCGAAGGTCTGGCGATGACCGACGACCTCGACATGGGCGCCATTCTCAATGAGGTGACGTTCGAGCAAGCCATCCAGGAAGCCGTGCGCGCCGGGAATGACCTCGTCATGATCTGCCATCGCATCGAGATGGTGGAGCTGGCGCGGCAGCACCTCGAAGGGGTGGAACATCCAGTGCTGCATGACGCACTCATGCGCATCGAGAAGACGAAGAAGCGCCTCGTGAAGCCTGATCAGTTCAGCCTCGAACGCTTCGCCGCCATCAATCGTGACATCTGGGATCTTCGAGTGGCCACTCTCGGTGAGGAAGCCGCGAAGAATCTCAGTGTGGAAGACGGGAAGCGCTCGCCGGTGGAGCTCTACTGACGCTGCGGCCTGCTATTTCGCAGGCTCGGCATTCCAGACTTTCACGTCGTCGAAGAAGCCGTCTCTGCCCGCGACGCCGAGTTCGATTTTCGATTTCGTGGCGTGGGCAATCCCGGAGGACTTCAGGTAGGCCGCTGGCTTGCCGTCGACCGTCACGCGCATCTCATCGCCCACTGTTTCCACGACCAGTGTGTACCATTTCCCCGTCTCGAGCTTCGCCGGATAGGTGATCTGGCGGCCCTTCAGCAGCTTCGCTACTTCGTCCTTCTTCGTCGGGTCCTGACGCATCTCGCGGATGTCATTTCTCATGCCGCCATCGCGCTCGTCGATGATCGTCACGCCATTCAGCCTCACCTGAGCGCGGCAAAGATGGCCGTAGTGAGCGCCCGTGTATTTGCGGTCATCGAACTCGACATCGATCATCGTCGCGCCTTCGAACTTGATGCGGCATTCGACGACGCTGTCCTTCGTCGGGATCTCCAACCCATGCACCGCCGCGTGGGCTTTCACGACTGATTTGCCATCGGCACTGGGCTCATCTTTCTCACGAGTCTGGGTGCCTTTCAGCGTGCCGTTTTCGAAAGCAAAGGTCGGCACCACTTTGTGCCAGGCCGCAGGGCGCTCAGCTCCCTCGAAGTCATCGGAGAAGAGAACTTCCTTCTTCACCGCGAGCGACTTGGAAGGGATGCGTGGCAGATCGGCGGCCTGAGCGATGCAGGTCAAAAACGGAAGGGTGAGGCAGAGTGTGGAAAGCTTCATGGTTGAGGCCGCACGATCAGGAGCCCAAGGTCTCCGGTCAAGGCGCGGAATCCGTAAATCATCGGTGCAGGCTTGTTCATCGGCTGCGACGGACCTTCGGCTCGCGCATCTGCCGCCGATAGGCCGCCGGAGTCACTCCCATGAGCCGATGAAAGCAGCGTGTGAAGTGCGCATGATCGAAAAAGCCGAGATCTACTGCCAGTGAAGCAACCGTGTCCTCCGTGTCAGCGAGTCGTCGGCACGCCGCCTCCACGCGCACCTTGAGCAAATACTGCCGCGCGGAGGTGCCGAAGACGCTGCGGAAGCTGCGGTCAAACTGGCTTTGTGAAAGCCCACACAGCCGGGCCATCTCGGCACTGCTCAGCGCCTCCTCCGGCTGCTGATGCATGCGCTCGATCACTCTGGCAAACCGCGCCTCACCACTGGCGCGGCTGCGCACTTGATCCAGTTCCCGACTGACTCCGGCGATGCCGATGATCTCACCTTTGCCATTCCGCAGCGGCAACTTGCTCGTCATCACCAGCCGGGGCGATCCCTCGGCCTCCGGCGCGCTTTCCACCCGGTTGACGATTCCCTTCCCGCTGCGCATCACGGCTTCGTCATCCTTTCGATACTCGGCCGCACGACTGCGCGGGAAGAAATCAAAGTCCGTCTTGCCGACAGCGTCCTTCTCCCGTCGCACCCCGCAGTATTCCCAGCCGCGCCGGTTCAGTGCCACAAATCGGCCGCTGCGATCCTTGATGAAAAAGTTCACATCCGACTGCAAATCGAAGAGTCGAACGAGTTCCGTGCCGCGCAGGCTGCGCAGGAAAGCTTGAGGTGAAATATCCGCCATGATGGGCTGATTTTACACAAGCACGCCATGCCCGTGCAAGACCGCTGCTCTGGGAGGGGCGTAATATGTCCCTGCACGATCCGACACATCTTTTGCCGGAGGAGGCACGGACTTTTGCCAAGAAACCGGAAATTCCAGCCGTACACAATAATACTTCCCGAGGTGATTTGAATACCATGACAACCCGTCTCCCACTGGCCCAGCGCCGCACGCAATTGATGCGCTTTGCAGCCCGTCTCGATCAGGGAGACCCCAGCGCTCTGCCGCAGCTCGAACCTCTGATTGCCGATGCGGAGCTCATCCGCTCCTTCACGGATGCAGAGCTGAAGTCGCTCATCCTCATCGTGAAGCATCACCGCCCGGATCTGGCGCTCGTGCTGCTGACGCAGGTGCGCACGATCAAGGAACGCGAAAGCCTCGGTGCCTGTCTCGCTTCCATCTGGAGCCGAATCGACATCAATGCTGCCTGGCGCGCCATTGCCTCCAGCAGCCTGCCTGAATCCGAGCGCCTGGCCCTGCAAAGTGCCATGATTTAAGCCAATATCGAACCACACTTCAGCAACACTCGCCACAAGCCTGCCTGCCCCTCACAGCGTCTTTTTCCAGAACCAAGACCCGAACGATCACCATCCACCCCTTTGAGGTATTTCGCAGCCGGACGTATTTTATATACAACCCCTGACCTCAGCTCCTCTTTGACCGCCATGAACCGCCTCCCACTTGCCCTCTTCCTCGTCGCTGCAACCACATCGTCGGGCGCAGGCATCGAGTTTAACAAAGACATCCGTCCGCTCCTCGCCGATGCCTGTTTCCACTGCCACGGCCCTGATCCGGGTACGCGCAAAGCAGGTCTGCGGTTAGACACGGAAGCGGGCTTCTTCACCGCAAAGAAAGGCGAGGAACCGACCATCATCAAAGGCCAGCCGGAAAAGAGCAGTCTCTACCAGCGCCTGCTCTCGACCGACGAAGAAGAGATCATGCCGCCTCCGGAAAGTCACAAGACGCTGAAGCCCGCACAGATCGCGAAGATCAAGACCTGGATCGAACAGGGCGCGCCCTGGCAGCCACACTGGAGTCTGATCCCACCGCAAAAGCCCACCGTGCCAGCGGTGAAGGACAAAGCATGGATCAAAACTCCCATCGACAGCTTTGTGCTGTCCAAGCTGGACGCCGCAGGACTCAAGCCCGCGCCCGAAGCCGAGGCGCACGCGCTCGTGCGCCGCATCTCGCTAGATCTCACCGGGCTGCCACCCTCACCGGAGCTTCTAGCTCGCTTCTGTCCGACGGGTCAGACCAGTCCGACTCGTCTGACAGATGCGCAGGTCAGTCAGCTCATTGATGAACTCATGAAGCTACCCAGCTACGGCGAGCACCGCGCCCGCTACTGGCTGGACGCCGCCCGCTATGGCGACTCCCACGGCCTGCATTTTGACAAACCACGCGAGATGTGGCCCTACCGCGACTGGGTGGTGAAGGCCTTCAATCGCAATCTGGCTTTTGATCAGTTCACCATCGAGCAAATCGCGGGTGATTTGCTGCCGAAGCCGACTGAGGACCAGCTCGTCGCCACAGGCTTCCAGCGTTGCAACATCACCACCAATGAAGGCGGCACCATTGATGAAGAAAACCTCGCCAACTACGCCGCAGATCGCGTGCAGACGATGGGCTGGGTTTACATGGGGCTCACCACGAACTGCTCGCAGTGCCACGATCACAAATTCGATCCCATCACGCAGCGCGACTACTACTCGATGGCCGCCTTCTTCCGCAATACGACGCAGAAGGCCAAGGACGGCAACGTGAAGGACGGCCTCGGTCCCATCCTCGTGCTGCCCACGGATAAAGATCGTCCTCGCTGGACTGCGCTGCCTGCCGAGATCGCCGCCGCACAAAAGCTGCAAAACGATGCGCGAACAGCTGCTGTGAAAAGCTTTGAGACTTGGTTTGCCACGGCAAAGCCTGCGGATCTCGACGCAGACATCCCGACGAAGGGTATCATCGCTCACATACCGCTGAATGAAGGCAAAGGCCAGGAAGTCTCCGCCACTTGTGGTGAGGCAAAAACGGCAAAGACCTTCAAGTCCACCGGTGAAATCACTTGGAAAGCCGATGGTAAGCTCGGCCCCGCGCCAGAGATCAGGCCCGGTAAAAATTTCGACCTCGGCGATGTGGGGAACTTTGAGAAAAACAAGCCCTTCAGCTATGGCCTTTGGTTCCGCGCCGGTAGCGTGACACAGAGCGGCAGCATCCTCGCCCGAATGGATGAAAAGAACGGCTTCCGTGGCTGGGACATCATGCAGTCGGCAAACAAACTCAGCGTTCATATCATCAGCAATTGGCCCGGCGACGCTCTGAAAGTCAGCACTGCGAAACCCGCGCTGCGTCCCGGAGTCTGGCAGCATCTCTTCGTCACTTATGACGGCAGGGGCAAAGTCGGTGGCATCCGCATCTTCGTGGACGGCGTGGACACACCCGTGAAGGTGGATGTGGCCTCGCTGAAGGGGAGCATCGTCACCACCACGCCGACGAAGGTCGGCCAACGAAGTGTCTCCACTCTGCCAGAAGCTGGCGTTCAGGACATCCGGCTCTATGACCGCCAGCTCACACCTGTGGAGGTGCAGACACTGGCAAAGGTGGTGCCGCTCCAGCAGTTCGTCGGAGCCAAAAAGATTCATCCCAAAAACCGCGAGGCACTCTTCGATCACTATCTTGCTACACGTGACAAGGCCTATCAGACGACTTCAGCTCAAACCAGCAAGCTCACCGCCGAGCAGGACGCCATCAAAGCTCGCAGCCCCATCACCCACATTCAGGAGGAGAAGATGGACGCCAAACCCATGGCGAACATCCTCATGCGTGGTGCTTATGATAAAGTCGGCGAGCAGGTCGATGCCGCCGTGCCAGCCGCGCTCGGCAAACTGGCTCCCAATGCGCCAAAGAACCGTCTCGGTCTCGCTCAGTGGCTCGTGGATGCCAAGAACCCTCTCACCGCACGCGTCACGGTGAACCGCTTCTGGCAGGAACTCTTCGGCGCCGGCATCGTGAAGACCAGCGACGACTTCGGCATCATGGGCAGTGCCCCCACGCATCCTGAACTGCTCGACTGGCTCGCCGTCGAGTTCCGTGAGAGCGGCTGGGATGTGAAGCGCTTCTACAAGATGCTCCTCACCTCCGCCACCTACCGCCAAGCCGCGCTCATCACCCCGGAGAAGATCGAAAAAGATCGCGACAACTCGCTCCTCAGCCGTGGCCCGCGCTTCCGCATGGATGCCGAGATGATCCGCGACTACGCCCTCGCTGCCAGCGGCACCCTTTCACCTCGCATGGGCGGCCCCGGCACCATGCCTTACCAGCCGGAAAACATCTGGGAAGTCGTCGGTCTCGGCACCGAGAAGTACAAGCAAGATAACGGCGAAAACCTTTACCGCCGCACGCTCTACAACTTCTGGAAGCGCATGTCTCCATCACCCAACATGGACATCTTCAATGCCCCAAGCCGCGAAGTGAGCTGCGTCCGCCGTGACCGCACCAACACGCCGCTTCAGGCCCTCGTCACCATGAACGACCCGCAGTTCATCGAAGCCGCCCGCAACCTCGCGCAAAAAGCCATCGCCTGCGGCTGCAACGACGACGCCAAAGCGCTCGCCTACCTCGCCGAACGCGTGCTTTGCCGCCCACTGAAAGCCAAAGAGCAGCCCATCCTCACCGCCAGCCTCGCCGATCTCCGCAAGCACTACACCGCCAGCCCCGCTGACACCGAAGCCCTCCTCAAAGTCGGCGAATCCAAGCCCGACGAAAAGCTCCACAAAGCTGAACTCGCCGCGTGGACGATGCTCACGAATCAAATGCTGAATTTGGACGAAGTCTTGAACAAGTGATGTTCCTCAAGCCCACCAGTTCGAAAGCCCACGGCACCTCCAAAAGCGCGGCAGCGTCCTGGAGGGCGGTGACAGAGATGCGGGGGAGAAGCCGCGCATCGGCGGCACCGCTTTCGAGCAGCCCAGAGCTTACAAACGCTCTCACCGCCGTCGCAAAGCGGTGTCGCGCTTCGCTTGCCACCGCACTCCAAGACGCTGCCGCGCCGTTCATCTGTGCAGGCGCGATCGTTGTGATTTCGTTGCTTATCGCGGGATGTGAAAGGGAGGCGAAATTTGCCCAGTTCCCCGCCCAGAAAGAAGACGAAAAGCCAGCATGGAGCGAATGGATGGCCAAAGGCACGGACGCCGACTGGTGGAAACAGCAATCGACACGAGCCTCCGAAGCTGCCAAAGCCGCAAAGGCTTCGCTCGACTCGATCAATGTCACTGAAGTTAAAAAACTGGCTTTAGAGATCACCCAGGCAATCGAGCGCCAAGACTTCTCAGAAGTTGAATCACTAGCCGTGGAGTTGGGAAAGCATCTGTCCGTCGAGCATCTCGCAGAAGGGATGCGCTTCATCATCATCCAGAGGCAGAAGGGCGGCGAAGCAGCCACAAGGGCGATTGAAGAGTATGCCAAGAAGCCCGACTTGAGCGAGTTCGAGAAAACAGCCGCAGAGAACCTCAAGAAGGGTCTAAACTTCGCTCAGAGTGACGATGTCCAAGGCTGCATCTTCCTCGCGATCTTCTTTGCTGCCGAATGCAAACTTGGTGCTCATCGCGGCGGCCTGATTGCCATACCGATCATGTCCATTCTGTTCCCTGAGTACCTTGAAAAGCACGGCAACAAGCCCTGACACCTGAACCTTCCTCCCATGCCCGCCGACGCACCATATCCCTTTCCGGGGCTGAACCCTTACTTCGAGGAAAGGTGGTTCGAGGTGCATCCGTCGCTGATCGTCTATGCGAGAAATCAGATGCAGCGACAGGTGCCGCATGGGCTGCATGTGTCGATTGAGCATGGCATGACGATTTCAGGCCAGCCGCCATTGGTGGACGATAATCGCCAGCCGGACGTTTCTGTCTGGAAATTGAGGGAGGATGCCCTTCTCGCCACCGCACCGCCGAACTATGCGCCGCCCATCATTTGCAAGGTTATCGGCCCAAAGCCACGTCATCTCGCCGTGCGTGAAAAGCATGATGGCAAACTGATCACGATCATCGAGTTCCTGAGCCCAACAAACAAGCATGGCGGCGGCGCGATCTCCTATGGACAGAAACGTCAGAGCATCATGGCCGCCGGGGTGAATCTCGTCGAAGTCGATCTCGTCCGTAAATGGGGGTTGGCGTTGCTGCTATTCGAAGGTGACTCGATCACCGATTCCGTTCGTGGGACGGACAACATGCCGCCATCACATGCCATCACTGTGTCTCGGAGTGACCAGCCATTCCTGCGTGAAATCTATCCGATAAACTACCCACTGCCTCTACCTGCCTGCAAAGTTCCGCTTCGCCCAGATGACTCTGATATCTGGCTCGACCTCCAAAACCTTGCCGAGCAGTGCCATGCCGACATCGCCTTCGACAGTCTCACTGACTACACACGTGCCCCTGAACCGCCGCTCACACCCGAAGACTCTGCGTGGCTCGATGCCCACCTCAAAGCCCAAGGACTTCGCTAAGACCTCCAACTTGAAACCTGTAACCTGAAACTCAAATCCGATGAACCTCCTCCAAGAATGGAACACCTACCAAACTCGCCGTCAGCTCTTCGTTCGCGGTAAAAACGTACTCGGTGGTGCGGCGCTCGCATCGCTGTTTGGTGAGGCTTTGGCCAACGCATCGAATGCGCATGCTCAAGGGCCGCAGTTTCCGCCGAAGGCCAAGCGAGTCATCTACCTGCACATGGTCGGCGGCCCGGCGCAGATGGACTTGTTCGACTACAAGCCGCAGATGCAGGCCTACTACGACAAGGATCTGCCGGAGAGCATTCGCAACGGCCAGCGGCTAACGACGATGACCAGCGGACAGGCGCGCTTCCCCATCGCACCGTCGAAGTTCCAGTTCAGTGCGGCAGGTCAGTGCGGCATGATGATGAACACGCAGTTGCTGCCAAACCTCGCCAAGAATGCCGATGACATCTGCTGGATGCGGTCGCTGCACACGGAGGCGATCAATCATGAGCCGGCCATCTGCGCCATGCAGACGGGCAATCAGATCGGCGGGCGTCCCTGCCTCGGTTCCTGGGCTTCTTATGGACTCGGTTCAATGAACTCGAACCTGCCCACCTTCGTCGTGCTCATCGCCACGCCGACGAATCGCGAGCAGGAGCAGGCCATCTCTTCTCGCCTCTGGTCCAGCGGTTATCTACCCGGCGAGCATGCTGGCGTGAGCTTCCGCAGCAAAGGCGACCCCATTCTCTACATCAACAACCCGCCCGGCGTGCCCGACAGCGTGCGCAAGCGCA
>CAYMHJ010000141.1:0-15812 GCA_964390165.1 uncultured Prosthecobacter sp.
TCTTCTTCCGCGCCGCGAACTGGGTGAAGGACCAGGACAAACTCATCCACGCCGCCCTCAGCTCCGCCCGCAGCGAGCACGACAGCGCCGGCTTGCAGACAAGCTTTCCGATTTTGATGAAGATCCGAAAAGCGGCGGGTGTGGCGGTGAAGTGATATGTTCCCTCCATGTCACTCGCAACGAAACAAACCGAACTTATCGACGACCTCAACCTTATCGAGAATGCTCACGAGCGCCTCGCTGTTTTGACGAGTTACCTCGCCCGCACCCGCCTTCCTGAAGAGCTGAAAACCGATGATCTTATTGTCCCCGGCTGCATTTCGCGCGTCTGGGTTCATGGCGAGCTGTGCGATGGGCTCACCCACTTCCGCTGCGCTGCCGACTCGCCGATGGTCGCCGGTTTGATTGCCCTGCTGTGTGATCTCTACAACGAATCCATCCCCGCCGAGGTCGCCGAGGTCGAACCTGAAATCTGGGTGCGTTGTGGCTTCACAAAACTCCTTTCTCCCACCCGCCTGAACGGTCTCGCCGCTGTGCGTGGTAGGATCAAGGCGCTGGCCGAACAGTGGCAGTAAATCGCCATGCTCTACGACGCCCACAATCATCTCCAGGACGCACGGCTTGATGCTGTCCGCGATGAGGTGATGCAGCTTTTGCCGACGCTCGGCATCGAGGAAGTCGTCGTCGATGGCTCTGCGGAAGATGACTGGGAAGACGTCGCTAAACTCGCGCAGGAGCATGCCTGGGTGCGGCCATCGTTTGGGCTGCATCCGTGGTATGTGAAGGAGCGCACCTCGGCATGGCAGGAGCGTTTGCGAGATTACTTGCACGCCTTCCCAAAGGCACCCGTCGGCGAGATCGGGCTGGATCGTTGGATCGAGAACCCGGACATCGAGGTGCAGATCGAATGCTTCCGCTGGCAGATCGAACTCGCCACCGAACTCGAACGCCCCGCCACGATACACTGCCTGCGTGCCTGGGGTTTGCTGGATGAGCAGCTCCGCACGCTGCGACTACCTGCGCGTGGCTTTCTGCTGCACTCGTATGGCGGTCCGGTGGAGATGATTACCGGCTTCGTGAAGCTGGGTGCCTACTTTTCGCTCTCGCCCTACTTTGGCCACGAGAGGAAAGCCCAGCAGCTAGCCAGCTTTGCCGCAGTGCCGCTGGATCGACTGCTCGCCGAGACGGATGCTCCCGATATGTGGCCGCCCGATGAGCTGAACTCGCATCCGCTTCAGCATGAAGGCAAGACGATCAACCATCCGGCCAACCTTCGTGTGAGTTATGAACTGCTCGCACAAGTGCGCGGCGTGGAGGTGGAGGAGTTGATCGGGCAGATCGCGGAGAACTACCGGCGGCTGTTTGGTTGAAAAACATGGGCACCTTGCGGCATCGGTGCATCTCACTACTGTCCGCGCCCGATGCTCAAACTTTCCCCCGCCGCTCTGCTTGTCCTGCTTCTTCTCGGAGGCGTGGGTGCTGGCGTCTGGATTTCTCAAAGACCGGCTCCAGAATCAACACCGAGTGCGCCGAAAGAATCCGCCGAGGATTTGATGAAGCAGATCACCCTGCTCGAAGGTCAGGTGGAGTATCTGGAGGGGCAGGTCGGTGCACTTCAGCAGGAGAACACGCAGCTTCTGCAAAAGCTCGGCATGCTGGGCATGAAGGGCGTGGCGAAGATGGATGTGACACCCCTGCCGACGGATGAACCGCCGGACTTCGTCGGGCTCGGGATCGAGCTGATGAAGTTCCGCCAGATCAAGGCGCTGCCGGTGCCGACCGTCGGCGCGAGTATGGCGGAGGTGGAGGCTGCCATCCTGACTTGGTTGCGTGAGCAGCAGCCGGATGATGAGGCCCCGCGTTTCGCGCTCGCATTGACGGCGCTCGGCTGGATCGAGAAACCGGCGGACCCACTCCCGCTGCAGGCGGCGCTTCTCGCACGTCAGCTCGGCGGCTGGTTCGATGCGAAGTCAGGCACCCTGCTCGTCATTGATGACAAACCGGAGCCTGGCAAACCCTCGCCAGATCGCCCCATGGCCGTGGCTTATGGACAGCTCCTTCGCGAGTATGGCAGCACGCTTTTTCCTCCGCAGAAGGAAGGTGAACCACGGGCTCCATTAAGCACGGATGAGCGTCTCGCACGTCTCTCGCTGCTCACGGGAGATGCGGCCCTGACGCGCTTCCTTTACAGCATCCAGAATCCCATTCCGCAGAGCCCCACGGACCTGCCACCGGAGGACCCCGATCATCCGCTGAATCAGGTGATGATGCCTCTCTACCTGCGCGAGTTGGCGCTCTTTCCCTTTGCGCGTGGCTTTGAGTTTGCCCAGGCTTTGCACAGCGCGGGGCAGTTTCCGCAATTAAACGCCGCCTACTCGCGCCCGCCGCAGGCTTGCAGCGATGTCATTGAGCCGGAGCGCTTCCTCGATGCCAATCGCCTGCCGCCGGCGAAGGTCGAACTCGCGAGCACGGAGATCGCTGGAGAGACGCCCTATTGGGATGATCGGCTCGGCCGCTTCGCCACCTTCACTGCGCTGCGCACCTACAACAGTGATGAAGATGCCGGGCAAGGTGCACGCGGTTGGAAAGGCGACCGTCTGCTAGCCTATGCGGCACCGGATCAGCCGCGCGATCACGCGGTGTGGCAGACGCTCTGGCTGACGCCGCAGGACGCCGCCGCCTTTGCCAAGGCCATGCGTTCCTGGCTCACGCAGCGCTACGACGTGAAGCCCGTCAATGACGAGGCCGGTCAGCTCAAACTGGAGGCATTGGGACGACACGTCCGTCTCGTCACGAATCGTGAGGGCGGCGGAGTCCTGCTCATTGATGCCGCAAGCGCAGCGTTTGCAGAAGCCGCCGCTAAGCTCTAAAGCACGCGCCTTTCATGCCCGCCAAACAGATCCTTTATTCCGGCCGCGTCCAGGGCGTCGGCTTCCGCTACAGCACCAAGCAGATCGCTTCCGGCTACGATGTCACCGGCACGGTGCGCAATCTTCCCGACGGGCGCGTGGAGCTGAAAGCCATGGCCCACGATGCCGATGAACTGGATGCCTTCCTCGCCGCCATCGACGAGAGCAACCTCGGCTCGCTCATCAAGGAACGTGAGATGTCGAGCATCCCGGTGATGGTGGGTTTGCGCAGCTTCAGTATCGAACGATAAACGGGCTACTTGCCTGCTGCAGGCGCGCCGAAAAGATCATCCGCCGCTTCCTCTGTCGGCGCTGGGTTCAGCGTGAGAATGTAGCCGACGACGTTCTTCATGGCCTGCTCGTCTTCGATGAAGAGCGTGGCCATCTGCACCATCTTCGCGCCCTTTTCATCGCCCTTCGCGGCACCGCGGTGGAGCTTCTTGAACTTCTTCAACTGATCCAGCAGATACCAGCCCTGCCGACCGATGAGCGGCGGGCTGCCGAAGGCCATTTCTCCGCTCGCGTTGTAGCGATGGCACTCCATGCAGCGCTCGTAAAACAGCTCCTGGCCGCGCTTCACATCGGCTCCGGCGATCTCGCGTTCCTTGGGCACCACGAGCGGCAGGCTTTCCACATACTCGGCCACGGCTTTGATCTGCTCGGGCTTCAGCGATTTCGCGATGGCGGCCATCATCGCGCCCTGTGGGTCCACGGTCGTGTCCGAGCCGCGTTTGCCATCGTGGAAGTTCGTGAGCTGCGTGGTCACATACCACACAGGTTCATTGGCGATGGAGGGAGTCCTGATCTCGATCTTGCCCTCACCTTTCTCGCCGTGGCATTGGGCGCAGACGGTTTTAAACAGCAAAGGCCCGGCTTCATCGGCGACGATGGGCAGGGCGAGAATGAAAGCAGACAGAATGAGCGGGATGGGACGCACGCAGGCTCCAACGGGCCAACTCGCCGATCTTTGGCAGGATGCACAAGCGCGGCATAAGAAAGCGCAAGCCTCTCACGCCGCCTCCACCGCATTTGTGATGATGCCCTCGGCGCGCAGCGCGGTCAGGAACTCGGCCTCCGCACTCACTCGAGCGAGCGCGATGCCATGCTTGGCGGCGGCGTTTTTCCACAGGTCAAAGTGTCGTGTGTAGGCACGGAGGTAGCGCTGCATGACATCCGACTCCACGCGGTGCTCGTGTGGCTGCTGCGTTTCGGCGTCAATGAACTCGTAGTTTCCATCCCACTCCGGCGCGGCCTCGGCGGCGGCGAAGGGTGCGAAGACCAGTCCGCGTCCATTTCTTGAAGCCAGGGGGGCAAGCATGGGCTCGGGTTCGGCGGGGAAGAGCAGATCGCTGATGAAGACGCGCATGGCTCCGGCGCGCAAAGGCAGGCGTGAGAGCGCCGGGGCATCGCCCGTGGCGGGTAGTTTTTCCAGCTCCTGCGGCCAGCGGCCCGTGACGAGCGCATCCACCTCCAGCGGCACATGCGCCGCACCACGCACGGCAAAGGCGCGCACGGTGGCCCCGGTTTGCAGGGCTGCTTCGACGCTGTAGGCCAGCAGTTCCAGCGTGCGTTGTTCCTTGGCGGGATAGGCAAACATCGACTCGCTGGCATCAAGGATCAGATCCACCAGCGGGCGGACTTCCTCGCGATACAGCTTCATCGTGTAGCTGCCGGTGCGCGCATAGGCCTGCCAGTTGATCTGGCGCGGATCATCCCCCGGCATGTAGGAGCGGTGATCCTGGAAATCGAGGCTGCTGCCCGTGCCCGTCCCCGCAAACTCGCCCGTCTGCCCACGCCAGCGCTGCTGACGAAAGGGCAGCTTCAGCACACGCGCCCAGCCCCGGGCATGAGCCTGGATGGAGCGGAGTTCATCGGGGGAGTCACGCATGGGTTTGAGAAAGCTGGCGGCGACGCTCCTTCGAGGCAAGAACAAGCGCAGCGGTGATCCATGCTGCGTGCGTGAAAAAGCCCAGAGCTCGAATGACATCTTCTTCCGATCCAGGTGCAAATTCGGCCCCAAACATACTGCTCACCGGAAAGAGCAAACCCAGAAAGCCCCAACCCTCTCGGTCTCCGTAGGTCATCACTTCCATGGCGACGACGAGCAACACAGCAGCCGTCAGCATCAAGATCTGGATGGCCCACCACTGAGTCAGCCGTGAATGACGGTGGAAGATGGGCAGACAAACAGGCACAACCGACGCTGCCATCAGCCCGAGCGTAATGAACCAAGCCTTCTCCCCCCAGAGGGTCGAGGGAGTGCTCCATTCATAAACAAACAAGATCAGGAAAGGCACCACCCAGAGCAGGCAGGCGGTCCCGATTCCAGCCGCCCAGCCCGGTTGCAGGAGCCAAGTGCGTGAAGAGTCCGCCATCACCAGAAGCTCCTCTGTGACGAGATCCATGGTGATGAGCAACACGACCAGCATGGCTGGCATATAAGCCGCCATGACGATCACCTGATGTCCATATCCCAGATTACCCAGCACCAGCGCGAGCACCGCCAGGATGATGAGGACGAGGTAAGCCAGCGCACGTTTGATGATTGTCTGCGAATCCCGGACCAATGCCAGCCGTGCCGAGCCAATACATAGAAAGAGATAGCTGACATAAGCGGCGAGAGCGGTGATGCCGATGATGATCAAAGTCGCCTGTACCGTCCCCACCGACGCCAGATTCTGCATGATCTCCTGCCCGGTGTAGTCAACACAAGCCAGCTCACCCGCGAAGATGCCCATGGCAAACGCCCCCGCGCCCACTGCCGCCGACATGAGCAGCCGCAAAAACAAGAGCCGCTGAGATGAAAACCCGATGAGCGCCGCTGTCACCAGACCCGATCCGACCACCAGCACTGCCAGCGCCAGCACCTCGCGGGCGATTTCCACGCCTCCGAATTGATACCGCACGATCATGTAGGGCAGCAGCGAGCTGGCGACGAGCAACGTCTGTGAGTAGAGCGATACCCACTTCCCCCACACGATGCGGAAGGAGGTGATGCCGGTGAGCATGAGCATGTCCAGCGTGCCGTCTTTGACCTCGGCATTTAGCGCATTGAAGGCGCGGCTGGGCAACACGCCGAGCAGGGTGAAGATGATCACCAGCCAAAACATCTCATGCGTGTTCTCTTGATTCAGATCCCAGAGGTAGCTCAGCATCAGGCAGCCGAGCACGACATGGAAAAGGATCAGCGCTGCGGTGAAGAATCGCGTCCTGAGACCCTGGCGCATCTCTTTGACCACCATCGGGCTGAGACGGTCACTGAAATCACGCAGGGCTGGCAGCGGCGGGGTCATGCGGGGATGGGAGAGTCTGCCCGATTGATCGCAGTGTCGAGACCACGCGCCCGGCGGCGCTCGCGATTCGCTGAAACAAGGGCGGCGATGATCCAGATGGAGTGGGTGAAGAAACCCAGGAAGCGAATGGCATCGCGGTCAGCGGACGACGCGGATTCCGAGGCAAACATGCTGCTCACGGGGAAGAACAACCCCAGGAAGCCATGACCCTCACGGTCCCCATGACTCATGGTTTCCAGGGCGATGGTCAGGACGATACCCCCCGCCAGCATCAACAACTGCACTGCCCACCACTGGCTGAGCCGTGAATGGCGGCGGAAGATCGGGATGCAGAGAGGAACAAAGGTCGCTGCCATGAAGCTGAGCGTCATGAACCAGGGCTCTATTTCCCAGCCATCGGCTGTTCGCCACTCATAGGCCAGCAGGATCAGGAATGGAGCCAGCCACAGCAGGCAGGACAAGGGCACGCCTGAAGGCCAGCCCGCTTTGAGAAACCAGCGGGAGGAGGTCTGACTTTCTACAGGTGGCTCTTCCGTCACGAGATCCATGCCAAAGATCAAAAGGAACAGCATGGCTGGCATGTAGGCGAAAGCGATGATCACCGACTGCCCGAAGCCCTGCCAAGCCAGCACCCACGCCAGGACGGCCATTCCAGGCAGCGCGAGCATGGCCGTCACACGTTTGATCGCCGCATGAGAGTCCGTGACACAGGGCAGCCGAGCGGAACCCAGGCAGAGGAATTGATACCCAAGGTAAACCGCCATCACTGCGATGCCGAGACAGGTCAGGCTGGCCTGAGTTGCACCCGTGGAGATCAGATTTTGGCTGATCTCCTGACCGATGAAGTCTTCCGCCGCGAGCAGATAGGCAAACACGCTGATGGAAAAAGCCCCGGCACCGACCGTCGCTGCCATGAGCAGGCGAATGAGCAGAAGCTTTTGCGAAGAGAAGCCGACAAGTGCCGCCGTGACGACGCCTGATCCTAGAACCAACACAGCCAGCCCTAACGCCTCGCGGGCGATCTCCACGCCGCCGAACTGATACCGCACGATCATGTAGGGCAGCAGCGAGCTGGCGACGAGCAGCGTCTGGGAGTAGAGCGACACCCATTTCCCCCACACGATGCGGAAGGAGGTGATGCCGGTGAGCATGAGCATGTCCAGCGTGCCGTCTTTGACCTCGGCATTTAGCGCATTGAAGGCGCGGCTGGGCAACACGCCGAGGAGCGTCATGATGATCACGAGCCAGAAGACCTCTTTCGTGTCACGCTGGTTCATGTCGTATAAATAACTCAGCATCAGGCAGCCGAGCACGAGGTGAAAAAGGATCAGCGCTGCGGTGAAAAAGCGCGTCCTGAGTCCCTGGCGCATCTCTTTGACCACCATCGGGCTGAGATGGTCGCTGAAATCACGCAGGGCTGGCAGCGGCGGGGTCATGCGGGGCCGGTGGCGAGCTGGCGGGCTTCATCGCGCACGGGGCAGAGCATTCTCCAAGCACGCAGGCTGAGCACGAGGTGGAGCAGCGGCCAGGCGGAGGCGCAGAGCATGGCGGTTTGGAGGAACTCCTCACGCTGCGGACCGGAGGAGATGCTCTGGGCGCCGATGATCGCCGCCGGGGGCAGTGCGGTGAGGAACCAGGGCTGCTCGCCTGCGCTTTTTGCCACGATGACGCCGAGCCCGGAGAACATGGCGGTGATGAGATAAACGAGGGCAAAGAGGCCGAGGAAGATGGGCAGGAGATCGTGCGAATGTCGTGTGGGCAGGAGTTGGATGATGGCGCTGACCATCCACACGGAACACGCGGCGAGCACTAAGTAGGGCAGTTCACCACCTCCGCCGGTGAACGCCATCAGTGCCGCGATCACAGCCCCAAGGGCCAGCGAAAGCCAGAACCCTGAGGCCCAGCCGGGTGACAGCAGATGCACCAAGCAGCGTCCGAGAATGCCACGACGATAAAACGGCACGTAGGCGGAGGGCACGTCGTTCAGCGTCTCCGTGAGCGCATCCAGAGTCAGCACGGCGAGAATGGGAAAGCAGGTGGCGAGCAGGGCTTTTTCTCCGGTGATCCAGTAAACAACGACGGGAACGAAGAACGCCACGACATGCACGCTGCGCTTCAGCCAGGCCAGCGGTTCACTCGGCGGCGAGATGCGTGAGGCAGCAAGGCTGAGGAAGGCAAAGATGGCCCAGGCCGAAAAGGTGATGGTGCCGAGCAATGCCGTGATCTCGAACGTTGTCGGCCCGGCGCTGACTCCGCTGCCTAAGGCGCGGCTCATCGATACGGAAATAAACCAGCCAAAGAGCCCGAAGCCGCCGAAGAACAGCGGCACAATGATGAGTACCATGCGCAGCCAGCCCTGTCGGATGGTGGAGAGTGCCACGAGCGCGGCGGTGATGACGATGCCAACGAGCCACTTCGCCCCGAGCATCAGCAGCTCCGAGGTGAGCTCAAGCCCGCCGAAGACGTATCGTGCGACGACGTAGGGCATGAGGCTGAGCGTGATGAGACCGGCCTGAAGCGCCACGCTGGCCCATTTGCCAAAGACGATGCGGCCGCAGGACAGGCGGGTGAGCATGAGCATGTCCAGCGTGTTTAGCTTCACCTCCTCGGCCAGCGCATTGGACACGCGGAAGGGCATGATGAAGCACAGCACGAGCGTGGAAAGGCCGTCAAACATCCAGCGGGTGTCATCGGCATTGCTCGCAGAACCGGTGATGAGGGTGGTGATGATGAGCAGCGCGTGCAGCATCAGCAGCGTGCTGGCAAAGGCGCGCGTGCGCAGGCCCTGGCGGAGTTCCTTCACCACCATCGGCGATAGCCGGTCCGGGAAGTCAGTGAGAGGAAGCAGCGCGGTGGACATGGGGAGAATGGCAGAGCGGCTAGTGCTAGCGAAGGACGCCGGGGACGGAAAGGATAAAAAGGACTTCTGCCGCCGGGATTCGTTTTGTTCTTTTCGTCCGTTGAGTCATTCGCTATTTCAGAGCTGCCCGCACCATCAATGAAAGACCCCGGCTTCCAACCTGCTGAACCACGCCCCCGTGAGGAATCGCGTGAGCGGCGGGTGCGGCACTTCCCTCACTCCGCCCGCCTGCTGGTCGTGGCGCTGCTGCTGCTCCTGGCCTTCGTGGGGTTCCTGGCCTTCGTGGCCGGGTCGGCGGGGATGGTGGCGACTCGTCTGCCGGAGTGGGGCTGGCTGGCGCTCGGCGGCCTGGGCGTCGTGGTGATCACGCGAGTGGTCGTTTTTATCATCGGCGATTCGCTGACCTGTCCGCTCTGCCATGGTGCGGTGATGCGTGAGCGCCGCTGCCACAAGCACGCGGAGGCTTTCCGGCTCTGGCCACTGTCCCACCGGGCATCCGCTGTGCTCTCCCTGCTGACGACCTTTGGTTTTCGCTGCATGTACTGCGGCACGGCGTATCGCCTGGGGCGCCGGCAGCGGTAGTTACGCGGATGGAATCTTTCGTGGACTTGAGGCCCGCACTTCCGTAATCTGCGGGCCGTTTGTTTTTTGCCATGGATCTCCAGCAGTTTCTCATCCTCGCCGCCGTGGTGGTGTTCGCGTTCGCTTGTCGGACGTTTCATCACCGTTATGTGCGGAAGCTGGGCTGGCTCTCTCTGCTCGCGGCTACCTATCTGCTCGGCTATTTCCTCACGGAGAGCCATGTCGCCGGTGCCTGTGGTGTCGCGCTGTGGTTCATGCTGCCGTGGGTGGAGATCGTGGTGCATGTCCGGCGGCTGCGCTTTCCTGTGAAGAGTGAGGTGAAAGGCCGCTTCCCTCCCTCCGACGATCTGTTTCCAGATCTCGACGATATCACGGAAGAGATCGAGGGGCACGGCTTCGAGCGCGTGGAGGACACAGGCTGGAAGTGGAGTGACACAGACCACTTCATGCGGCTCTTCTATGATGCTGACCTGCGTGCGCAGGCGGCCATCGGGCTGGCTCAGCAGGAGGGCTTTGTTTTTTCCTACGTCAGTGTGACGTCACGCACGAAAGACGGCGTGACCTACACGACGAGCAACTACCCTTTTCCCGCCACGATGCAGCCTACTCCCCGGCAGCATCACAACCGCTTCACCCGCGCGGACTCGATGGAAGATCTGCTGGCCTCTCATGCTGATTTTCTCGAAAGCCAGGGCCTCGAAGACGAAGACTTCATCGGAGTCGATGCCGAGCAACTGCCCGCCTACATCGAGCGGGACATGAGCGCGCAGATCGACCACAACATTAATGTCGGCCTCATCGAGCTCACTGGCGATGGCGAGTTCCGCTACTCATGGCGCGGCTGCTTCTACCTCTGGTTTCAGATGGTGAAGGACATGGTGATGATCTGAGAAGGGTAGGATGCTGGGACAAAAATCCACTCGGCGGCCCCTTCCCTGCCCTTCATCAGGACCATGGTCAAAGGTCCCCAGCTTCACTTCTGTTCAGACTTCATCACCCTGCCTTCTGGCGGATTGTCGGCATCAAGGTGGTAAAGCCAGTGCTGCACGAAGAACTTCTTTTTCTCGGGAAAGAAGGTGTCGGAGGTGCCGATGAGAGGCCGCAGGGAGGTGGACATTTGCAGGGTGACGATGGTGAAGATGGCGACCCAGATTTTTAGATAGCCAGAAGTCTCTGAACCGAGCGCTTGGACAGCGCTGGTGAGGAGTCGCGTGCCGAAGAAGAGGCCGATGATCCAGAAGCCGAGCACAAGGAAACCCATGAAACCAAGGAAGTCCGTGGAGCTGCTGAAGACCCAGATCACCGGGGCAAACCCGAGCAGCAGCAGGGAGGTCAAGGCCACCATGCCGAGCACGATGGAGGCGATCTGATGTACACGGGCGTTCAGACCGTCGAGAGCGCTGAAAATATACAGGCTGGGGAAGCAGATGATGACGGCGACGATCATGCCAACGGTGATTTTCAGCGGCGCTGCCCAAAGCTGGTTGCCACCAGAAAAGGTGCCGAGCAGCAGCCCGAAGATGGTGAGGCAGAGCAGTGAACCGAGCGCGAGCCGGGCTGGCACCCCACTGCCGCTTTGCTGGCTGGAATGAATGAGCTGACCGGGATGCTTGAGCAGGGCCTCGATAACATTCGGGAAGCTCACGGGAGCCTGCATGGGCTCGATTTTCATTACGGTGGGGGCGGCTACAGAGGCCGGTGAAGGTGATGCCTGGGGCACGGGTGGTGGGGTGGATTCAGGGTTCATGGCGATGGGTGGGTTCGGGGTTGGAGGGTTTGGATGAAGAAGTGGCATCGGTGGTGATGTGCCAGAGCACGTTGCCCAGGCAGGCCAGCCCCAGGATCAACAGCACCCAGAAGGCGATGGAATGGCCGTCGGCTCCTCCCAGGGAGGCATGGGTCATGCTCCAGACAGCTTCATAAAAGTTCCCCTCCAGCGGATTCGGCCGCAGGAACTGCACGGGAAGCTCTGGATTGCCAAAGAAGGGCCGCAGGATGTAGGAAAGCTGGGCTCCAACGAAAAGATTGCCCGCGAGCCAGGCGATCAGAGACCGCCAGCCTGCCATCGTATCACCGGAAAATGCCTGGATGAGACGCAGCAGCTTGTGGTTCGCCACGATGCCGGCAAAGGCGATGACAGCTGTGTTTTCCAGCAAAAAGATCCGATACCAGTCAGTCCCTTCATCTGTCCCTGGCGGAGGAGCATCCAGCACCCAAGCGATGATGAGCGGGCTGAATGAGCCTACAATGAGGCTGAAAATGGCAAAGCTCATCAGGCAGGCCGCCACCGTCTGTCGGAAGGACATGCCGGAGCCGAGAAGCTGCCCGAGCATGCCGTTGATCAGGCCGTTCACGAGCAGTGTCAGGAAGATCAAAAGCGGCATCTTGATGGCGACAAAGACGCCCTGGAGCGGCGCACGCCAAAGTCCAAGCCCGAAGCCATAAAGGGCGCATCCACCGATGATGGCGACGATGAGCGCCAGCAGCGAGTCGCGCGTCAGCGGCTGCCGCAGCCACTCCGCGAGTCCCACAGGCTCGCCTCTCGCCAGCAGGCGAAGGCGGGAGAGGTGAGGTGACTCAGGAGGCATGGGCAGTTTGTTTCCAGCATTCACTTTGCCGTTCAAAGTGAATGAGATTTTTCTTCAAGTCCACTTCCCACAGAGTCCGTTCCGGCCCAGAACATGTCCGAACAAAGGATTGCCTGATCGCGTTTTGATCCGACGCCATGAACCGCCGCTCCTCGCTTAAGACCATCATCGCCACGTGCATCGCGCCCATGTTTGTGCCAGCGCGCCTGCTGCGCTCGCAGACGGCGCCATCAAACAAGATCACGCTCGGGGTCATCGGAGTCGGTGCCCAGGGTACGGGGGACATGCGTGCCTTTTTGAACCATGAAGATCTCCGCGTGGTGGGGCTGTGTGATGTGAATCAAAAGCGCATCGAAAATGCCCAAGGCATCCTCAAAGACGCTTACGGCAGCGCTGATGCGAAGGTGTACAGCGACTTCCGTGAGATGAATCGTGACCCGAATATCGACGCGGTGCTCATGGCGCTGCCGGTGCATTGGCACAGCATTCCCTCGGCTGACGCCGTGCTGAATGGGAAGCATATCTACCACGAGAAGCCGATGGGCATGTCGATCGAGGAAGCGCAGCTCGTGCGTGCGGCGGTGAGGAAAAAAGGCGTCGTGTTTCAGTTCGGCACGCAGCAGCGCTCGGACATGAAATTCCGCTGGGCGGCGGAGCTGGCGCAGAATGGTCGGCTCGGGAAGCTGAAGGAGATCCAAGTCGGTGTGCCCGGCGGCAAGACGGCTCCGATTTGGGCCGAACAAGCCGTGCCCGCGAATGTCGATTGGGATCGCTGGGTAGGTCCGGCACCGATGACACCTTTCCACGAAGAAAAGCTGAAGCGCGACAACCACGAGAGCATCACGAACTTCTCCCTCGGTATGATTTCCTGCTGGGGCATCCATCATCTCGATATCGCCCAGTGGGGCAATGGCACCGATGCGACGGGGCCTGTGAGCATCGAAGGCAGTGGTGAGTATCCGAAGGAAGGCGGCTGCGATGCAGTATTGAGATGGAAGCTCCGCTTCGAGTATGCAAACGCCGCGCCGATCACCTTTGCCAATCAGGGCGACGAGACCGGCCACGGAGCACGCTTCATCGGCGAAAACGGTTGGGTGCATGTGGTGCGTGGCAAGATCACTGCCAGCAATGAAGCCATCCTCCGTGACCCGCAAAACAAAGTCGGTACCATGCCGATCAAGCTCCAAGATAGCCTGGAGCACACGCGCAATTTCCTGGACGCCATCCAGGGCAAGGCCAAAGCCGTCTGCGACATCGAAACAGCCGTGCGCAGCGACACGCTGCCCCAGCTCGCCGCCGCCTGCCTGAAGGCGAAGCGCAAACTCACCTGGGACCCGACTGCGGAAAACTTCGGCTGCGATGCCGAGGCGAATGCGTTGATGAAACATCGCCCCATGCGTGGCGAATGGAAGCTGCCCGTCGTATGATCTCCCGACATGACTGACTGGGAACAACACTACCTCAAAGGCAATACCCCCTGGAATAAAGGCCAGCCATCCCCGCCGATGCTGGAGTGGGTAGCCAGCAACAAACCCATCGGAAGAGCTCTCGTTCCCGGCTGCGGCGTCGGGCATGATGTAGCGATGCTGGCACAGCACGGTCTTGAAGCTTACGGACTCGACATCGCGCCCACCGCCGTCACGATGGCACAGCAGGCTTACCCTCAGCTTTCGGACTATTTTCTGCTCGCAGACCTTTTTGAGCCACCAACGGACTTACTCGGCAGCTTTGATTTCATTTTTGAGCACACCTGTCTCTGCGCGTTGCCGCCGGAGTGGCGGGTTCGTTATGAAAAAGCCGCCCATGAACTGCTGAAGCCCGGCAGTCTGCTCGTCGGCGTCTGGTTCATCCATCCCGAGATGGACCCTGGTGAACAAGGACCACCCTTTGGCATTGAGGTCTCAGAACTCGGCACGCTCTTCGATGAATCACGCTGGGAGATTGTGGAAGATCGAGTGCCTGAAGTGGGCTACGATGGTCGTGTCGGTCGTGAACGGCTTCGTGTGCTGACGAAGCGCTGATTAAAGATACGGCTCGATCGGCAGCTTGCCATTCGAGGCGCAGATGAACATGGTCCCAGGCTTCACTGTGCTCGGTGAAGTTCTGACTTTGCCGCCAGCTGCTTCCACGAGCATCACACCTGCGGCGATGTCCCAGAGGCTGATCTGCTCTTCGACATAGGCATCGAGGCGGCCACAGGCGATGTAGGCGAGAGCGAGAGCGGCACTGCCGAGCATGCGTGTCTTGCGCACATCATAGGCGATGCGTTTGTAGCGCTCGAAGCCGGCATCGAGGGCGGATTTGCTTTTCGAGAAACCAACGGTCACGACGGCTTCTGCCATCGTCGCACGCGGGCTGACGGCGATGGGCTTGCCGTTGAGCATCGGCTGCCCGCCTTTGACCACGCTCCAGGTTTCATTCTGCATCGGGTCATGGATCACGCCGAGCAGCATCTCTTTCGTGTGGCGATGCCGTGCGGCGATGGAGACGCAGAAGTGCGGGATGTTGAAGTAGTAGTTCACCGTGCCGTCGATGGGATCGACGATCCACTCGACCTCGCCGTCGCCGCCGAGGTCACCTTCTTCCTCACCGAGAATCGCATGGGTCGGGTCGTTTTTCAGGATGATCTCGGTGATGAGCTTCTGGCTGCGCACGTCGAGCTCCAGCTTGATGTCATGGCGCTGCATCTCATTGACCGTGAGATCGGAGCCGAAGTTGCTTTTGATGAGCTGGCCCGCCTGGGTGGCGGCGTCGAGGGCGATGGGGAGAAGATCAGACATGAGGGGTTTTTGAGGATGCAGCCAGGCGGGTGATGAACTGGATCAGCTCATGAGCGAGTGCCGTCTTGCTTTGCTGTGGCAAGGACTGCGTTTGGCCGCCGGGGAGGCAGAGAGTGATGGCGTTTTCTGCACTGTCAAACCCGATGCCCGGCTGGGAGACATCGTTGGCGATGATGAGGTCGCAGCCTTTGCGCACCAGCTTGTCCTGCGCGTGCTCGATGAGCTTTTCCGTCTCCGCCGCGAAGCCGACGAGGCAGCCTTTGAAGCCAAACAAGCTGCGGGCTGAGCCGAGGATGTCCTCTGTGCGTTCCAGTTCAAGGGTCAGCGTGTCAGCACTCTTCTTGATCTTTTGCTCAGCCTTCACCACAGGCCGATAGTCCGCCACAGCGGCCGCAAAGATGGCCACGTCGGCGCTTGCGATGTGCTTTTGCACCGCTTCGAACATCTCGCGAGCCGTCTCCACCTTCACCAGCATTATGCCCGTGGGTGCAGGCAGAAAAACCGGTCCCGAAATCAAAGTCGCCTTATGGCCCGCATCCCGCGCCGCCTCGGCCAGAGCATAACCCATGCGGCCCGAGGAGCGGTTCGTGAGATACCGCACTGGATCGAGCGGCTCCCGAGTCGGGCCAGCAGTGATGAGGATGTGCATGGTGGCATCTTCCGTCGCTGATGGCGGTGGTCAAACGCACGTCTAGGACGGACGCATTTGCATTTGCCCTCGCTGGAGCGCCCGGCCATCATCGCGGCCACTTCACCCAACTTTTTCACCATGTATTTCCTCGGCATCGACAGCGGCACCC
>CAYMHJ010000142.1:0-15744 GCA_964390165.1 uncultured Prosthecobacter sp.
CGTCATCGCTGGTGATGTAAACTTTGCCCTTCCAGCACACCGGCGGCAGACGCACAGGACCACCGGTGAAAAACGTCCACAGCTCCGCGCCCGTGCTCAAATCCAGCGCCACCACCTTGTCGCGATCATTGAAGCCGATGAACATCCTGCCGCCCATGACCACCGGCTCGAAAACCTTGTCATACGGCATCAGATCGTGATTCAGCGGATCATCCCACACCTGCTCACGCGGCGAATACACGCGCTCCCATTCGAGCTGGAGCTTTGCGGGCAGTTTTTCACTCGAAGCCGCCGTTCGTCCGGCATCATAGCGCCACATCGGCCAGTCAGCGGCAGACGCGGTGATGGAAAGCAGGAGCAGTAGGCAGGCGGAACATTTCATGGGCATGAACCAACGAGCACAGGCGCTCGATATTGCCACGAGCCTTTTCCTGCTTTGGCTCAGCGCAAGCGCACGGCGGCACGGTAGAAGACGCGCGTTTCAGTGGTTCCAGGAATGAGGGCGCGGTGAAGACCGCCGCCGAGGTGAGTGATGGTGACAGGGCGCGCGATGAAACCGGACAGGGTGGAGGACTCCTGGATAACAAAATCGAAGGCTTCGAGGTAAGCGGTAGGCCATTGGAAGTAGAGCGTGTACTCGCCCGTCACCGGATCGCGGGATGAGCCGGGCACGATGTCGGCAAACTGGAATGTTACGACGGGCTCGGCAGGCAGACTGTCGTCGCTCGTCGGGTCGGTGCCGTAGAGCGACTGCTGGAGCAGGCTGTAGCCGCTGCCGTCGGGCGAGGCGAAGGCGTCGTTGCCGAGGTGGCCGAAGAAGAGCTGCTCCCAGTCATCGGCGAGGAGGTTTCCATCCGTGTCATTCACGCTGGGAATGGGGATGACGGAGAGAGAAACGGCGAGCACCTCCAGCGGACGCGGAGTGAGCGTGGGGCCGAGGTCGTTGTAGGCGGTGACGACAATTTGCGAGCCCTGAGGCAGCAGGAATGCCTCCGGCAGCTCGTAGGGTGTACCGCGCGCATCGAGGAGCTCATACGTTGTTACGCCGGTGAGAGAGGTGACGAGCGTGCGGCCATCAGCAGATGCCGCCCCGGTCGCGAGCAGGGTGAGGGAGACCACGGGCCGATTGGCGGCGCTGTTGAAGGCGAAACTGAAGCCGTAAGTGTTCGCGTCGGAAAGCTCCTGCGTGGTGACATTGGCCACGGCCTGATAGGCGGAGTCGAGAAAGCCCATGTGGACAAATTTACGCAGCGTGGTGAAGGCGGGCGGATAGGTCTCCGGGCTGGCATTGTGCAGCGCGCTGCTGATGCGGTAGATCTCGCGGGCGACTTTTTTCATGGCGTTCATGCCGGGGACGTTGCCGGTGTTGGCTACCAGAGTGTTCACCTCGGCCAGCAGTTCGCGAACGCGGATGGCGGGAGAGAATTCTGGTGGCGAGCCTTCAAAGGGACGCTCGAGGCTGATCAACACCTCGGATGACATGGGGACTCCGAACGACGGTGGCAGCTCGCTTTCGCGGAAGGTGGTGAGGGAGAGCGGATCGACCGAGCCGCCCAGTCCACGGAAGGAGCCGATGTAGCCGAGGCGCTTTTCGACGAGGCAGAAGGCAAGCACGTCATCGACATCAAGATTTACCTGCACCGGATCATGCTGAATAGCGGCGAGGGCGGCGGCATAGGCATCACGCCAGCGATTCGCCTCGTTGCCGATCGGAGCGCTCGAATTGAAGACGAAGACGGGCTCGACCACAGGCGCATCAGGCACGGGAATGAGGCCGATGAGTTCGCGTCCACGACGTTTATCGGCATCTCCAGTTAGGATGTCGAAATGCGCGGGCGTGCTGATGACGAGGAGTCGCTGCTGGGCCTCGATGGGATCAATGATGATGCTGGCAGTCGGCGAGGCACCAGGCGCGGTGTCCGCCGCGCCGAGCAGGATGCCGCCGACATCATGAACCTCGACCGGCACGTCCTGCTGCGCGTAGGCGAGCAGGTTTGTGGTGCCATCGAGAGGCAGTGGCGTGACGTTCACCGTGATCTGTGCGGCGGTGGCGGGACGGGTGTCAGGGTCGGGATGCTGGTTCGCGTCTGTCGGCGAGGTGCCCGCGAGGATTTCATCCAGGTCGCTGAAGCCGTCCTCATCCGTGTCAGCTCCGGCGGTGGGATCGAGTCCCTTTCCACGCTCGACGAAGTCCGGCACGCCATCGCCATCGCTGTCTTGTTTTTCCGGCGTGACGCTGGTGTCGAAGATGTAGTGCGCACGCGCCACGGGCGTGCGTGCACCGCCTGGCATCTGCGCGTAGGCTTCGACGGTGGTGTCGGTGAAAAGCCAGAACGGACCAGGATAGAGATCGAATGCCTCGCTGCTGGAGGTGCGAAAAAGAAGCGTGGCGGCGGGATCAGAAGCGGTGATGACGACCTGCACGGCCTGACGGTGCCTTGTGGCGGTTTCCGGCGAGAAGGAGATGCATGCGGAGGTGCTGCCGAGCACGGCTGGCGCTGCGTGCAGATTCGAGATAGAGATGTCGGGCATGAACTGGTTCGCAAGCGCGCCAAGCGTGCCGGAGGGCAGCGGTGTGATGGGGCGATTGAAGAGCCCGCCGAGCCCTGAGGTGGCATTTTGAAAAAGCTCGCCGGAGACCTGCGGTGAACCGCCGAGCGTGAGGCTCGAGGACCAGTCTCCCACGCTCCACATGCCGACCAGACGCGGGTTGTCATCGCGCATGGGCGTGCCAGCAAAGAAGAAGACATTGCCGTTGATGCCGGGCGCTTCATCGAGCTTTGGCAGAGGAATGTTTGTCTGGATGCCGAGGTAGCCTGCACCGTCTTTTTGAAAGACGGAAAAGGCGGTGGGTGCCTGATGGGCCGAGTCGCCATGCAGCAGCATGAAGCTGCCGCCGCCGAGCGCGATGGCCGTGGAGGCCTCGTCAGTAGCGCCGAGCAGATCGATCTCTTCGACGAGGGTGAAACCGCTGGCTCCGTCATAGTCATAGACGGCGGAAGTGCCGTCATAAGAGATGATGAGCACGCGATCACGCACTACATCATCGAGACGAACGAGCTGAAGCACGGGAGACGGGAAATTGAAGGTCAGCGGCCCGTAGAATGCGGTGCCGGAGGGCTGGATGCGGCGTGCAGTGACATTGAGGGAAGCAGGCGTGTAAAAGAAGAAGTCGCTCTCTGCCACATCGAACTGACCGTAGATGAAAGTGCCGGTGGGCGCCTGCGTGGTGGCGGGTAAGAAAAGCGATGCCGCTGTGGGCTCTGCGACACGGAACAAGGTGTTTGGCTGCGCCTCTTCCATGAAGCCAAGCCGCACCGGGCCGCCGCGTGTGAGCGTGATCGGATTCCAGCCTCGGATCTCCGCATTAAAGAAGCTGGGCGCGGAGGCGGTGAAGCTGCCGGGGCCGCTGTTGCCCATGCGGCGTGATTCGATGGGCAGTTGCCCAGGCCAGCCTGCGGCGAGCATCATGTCATCGAGTCCGCTGCCGCCGATTCCCGGGATGTCGAGAGCGGCGAGCAAACGCGGTCCGGCAGCGGGATGGCTGGAAACCATGGCGTGCAGTGAATCGACGGATGCATTCACGAGTTGCACGCGGTTCGCATCCGGTCCGGTGATAGCGAGCGTGTCCCGCGTGCTGGAGAGCAGGTGTCCCACGGCCATGCCAGTGGCGTTTGGCACGCCAGTGGCAGCCGGTAAGCGGAAGGTGATCGCTCCATTGGCCTGGCGGATGCCGATGCTGACCACGCCGCTGGCGCGATGCAGCACGGCAATGTCCTGATCTCCATCGCCATCGAAATCACCCGCGCTGGTGAGCAGGTGCTGGGTTTCATTCACGAAGCCTGCGGCAAAGAGCGCCGTTTGCGCCAGCAGCAGCGCGAGTATGGTGAAAAGGGATGTTTTCATGGATTGAGCGGAATGTTGACGGGCAGCGTGGCGAGCACTTCCTCCGGCTCAGAGTCCGCACCCATGCGGACGAGCAGGTATTGGTAGCGCGCGCCTTTGATGACGGGATTGCGGTCGAGCAGGAAGATGTCGTGCGTGCTGCCCTGCGCAGGCGGTCCCTGACGCGGGACGACGGCGATGTAGGGGTCATGCACGATGGTGGCGGGGTCCGCACCGCTGAGGGTGAACTCGTGGGCGATGTTTTCCATCAGCGGCGATGCCTGCGTGGTATCGCCAGTTGCGGGCAAGTTGGTTCCTGTGAGCTGCACGCGGTAAAGCACGAGCGGCCAGAGCAGGCGGGAGGGGTTGTCACCCGCGAGCACCTCGCGGTAGAGCAGCAGCCTCGGGTCGGTCTGGCCTGGGGAGAGATAGACGGGGATCGGCGGCTTGGTCCCCGCAGGAGTGCCGTTGATGATGTTCTGGTTAGGGCCGCGGTATTCATATTCGCCGACGCGGACTCCGGCGCCCTTCCAGTTGCCTCCGCCGATGTTGGAGAGAAAGGCGGCCTCGATATTCGGATGAAAGCCACTGGCGGGGCGCGCGGGTGGCAGTGGTCGCGCAGGCCAGGGTACATTAATGCCGGGCGCTGCGGCCTCGGTGGCGTTCCAGAGGAAGGTGCCGAAGTTCGAGAAAGCACCCGCCGAGCGTCCGCCCTCATAAGTGCCGGAACCCACGGCACGGACCGTCACTTCATAACGGTCGATTCCGGTCACGGGCAGCAGCGCGGTGAAGACGGTGCCGTTTTCCTGCGTGCTGACCTGGCTGGCGAGCACGGTCTGATAAACGCCGAAATCGGAGCCCTCACCTTGCGGATGACTGACACTGCCACTGGCAAGGTTTCCGCTCAAACCGGAGCCAGCAAAGGTGGTGTGAGGATCATTGCCACGACGCGCGATCCACAGCTCGAAGCGCTCCACGCCATGCGGCGGGCACACCCAGCGCAGCCTCATGCGCGGCGCCCCGGCGGGGCCTACCTCAGGCTCGGGACGCAGCAGACGCGGCACGGGCAGCTCTTCGTCATTGATGGTCTCGATGCACGGCCCCAGCGGCACGAGCGGGCTTGCATGACCGTCCTCGTCGATGAGCTGGGCAAAGTAGCAGACGCGCGCTGCACCGGCGGGCACGGCGGAGTCATTCACCACCACGGGAGTCGAGTCATCGGCCAGCTCCTGCGTGAGCATGAGTGTCAGCGGACCATCATCGACACGGCGATACACACGCAGCTCGCGCGAGTCCTCGGTGGGTGTGATGCCGAGCAGCACCGGCACGCGGTCGCCAGTGCCAGGCGCGCGGGAGATATGGGTGAAGCCGCAGGGGCCGCCAGCAGGTTCGTCATGCTGCTGGATGGAGGCGGTGAAGAGGATTTTGAATCGTACGTCCGCCGACTTTGCAGGAGGCGTGATCACGGCGGGCACCCAGGGGCTGGTTTTGCCGTTTCGCGTGGCAGCGCGACAGTAAATGAAGCCCGGCCAGTCATTGCGCGAGAGATGGAGAGAGGTGAGCTGCGACTCCACGCCATCGCGGCCAAAATAAACGCGCCCGAGAAACTCCGCCTGCGTGGCCACGCCATCGCCGATGCGGAACTCGGCCCACTCAAAGGTTCGCTGAACGACAGCGCCGCAGATGAGCTGGAGGTGGATCATGTTCGCCGGCAGATTCGGCGTGGGATCTGGAGTGATGGAGGCGTAGGTGACGACGGGATCGTAGCAGCGGATCAAAACCTCACCGGAGGGTGCAGACGGGCCTTCAGCATCACGCAAGATGCCGCGCGCCGGGGCGCTGTGCAGGCTGATATTGCCACCGCCGGTGGAGGCATCCACCGCCTTCACCGTGTAGTAAATCAGGCTGCCACTCATGTCTGGAAAGCCCTCTTCTGGAGGCAGGCGCGGCGCGCCCATACCTGTGTCAGCCAGCGTGAATTCAGCCGTGGCGGGATTGTGCTGCACGATGCCGATGCGGCGCACATTGGGATTCGCGCGGAGTTGCGTGATCTCCTCGATCGAGTTCCAGCGAAAGACGTGATACTCGGTGATGCTGCTGCTCGGATCAGTGGCCTGCGGCCAGCGCACACTCAGATGCTGGGAACGCACGCCACCGGCAAAGGTGACCTCGTTCGTCACACGCACATCACGCGGCGGCAGCGGCGCGAGCCGGTCGTGGACGGTCACCAGCGTGCCGGGAGACACCGCGCCATCACGATTGAGGATGTCCGCAGCAGTCACGAAATAATAGAAGGAGTCGCCGTCATTGAAGGCCGTGCTGCCTTCCTCGAAGCGGCGGTTGTCATCGACGATGAAGAAGGTTTCGTGATCATTCGCATCGAGCGCCTGCGGCTCGTCGAGCACGCGGTCAGGTGTGATGAGCGGTTCGTTTACTCGACCGACACCTGAACCGAGCGCGATATGCAGCGCGGCGGCTGCAGGCGGCGTGAGATGCCACTGCCGCGCAGGGTCTTCGGCAAAGGCTTTCGACACACGATAGAGGTTATACCCTGCAAGCATCGTGGCCCGGTCACGCAGGTTCACCGGAGTGGCCCAGCGCAGATGCGCGGAGAGGTGCTCCTCACGGCGATGGTCCGCATCCCGGCTCACCTCCACAGGTCGGCCAGGTGCGGGCAAAGTCACGCCTGCTGCGGTGTCCACGGTAACACGACCGAGCACGCGGATGTCCTGACCAGCACCAGCATCAAACTCACGCAGTTCATAAGTGTAGCTGCCCGCGCTGGGCAGACGATCTGCCAGCGCCTGGCCGAGAGACATGGCCACGAGCGGATGGGCACGCGCCAGAAAGGCCAGCGACTCACGCTGATCTGCATTCGCCTGCGTGCCCTGGATGACTGCGGAGAGCTTCGATGGCAGACCGACCGTGCCCGCCGGGATCACCTCCTGAAACATCATCGTGACGCCGTGGTCCAGCTCCACCAGATCCTGGCCGAGCATCTGCGCGCGCGGCTGCAGGGCGCTGATGACACGCGGATCAGGCTGTGCCCGCGTGATGGACACCCGTGCGAAGTTCCCGCCGCCTGATTTCCGATACACGGCCACGACTTTGTTCAGCAGCAGTTCTGCGTCGTCAGTCTGCCAGAGCAGGTAGGCCCAGTGCTCGGCATTCACAGCCTTCGTGGTGCCCACGGTGGTCAGCAGGCCGAGTTCGGGAAAAAAGTCATCGTTCTCATTCTGACCGTGCGCGGTGAGGCCGCCGACCAGCAGAGCGAGGGAGAGAAGAAAGGCGTTCGTCTTCATGAAAAGTGAGTTCGTTGGAGGTGCGTGCCGGTGGGTCAGTAGTCCGCGTCCCAGTCGCCATTCTGGTAGGTGACGCGGACGGATTTGTTGAAGCGTTTACAAAACGGGCAGGCACCGACCTTGCCCTTGATGCGGCCCTGGCCGGAGAAGCGGAAGTCATCGCCACGCTTCACACCGATGAGGTCGATGCTGCCGCGCACGCTAATGAGGCAGAGCGCCTCCCCGCTGGCGCTGAGCTGTGCCAGACCACCCCAGGTCGGCCCTGGAACCGAGTAAAACGCGCCGAGGCCCACACCAGCGGAGATATTAAACACACAACCCCAGTCCACGATGGGGATGCGGCCAGCTCCGAAGACATAACCGCCCGCAAAACCACCCTCGCCGAGCAGATCGCCAAGCTGTGGATTGATGAGATTGATCGGGTCCATCGTGCAACTGCGGCCGATGAACATGCCGCCTTCGAGACCCGAACCCGAGAGGCGAACGCTGCCAGCAAGACCGAGGTAGTTTTCGCCGAAGCTCTGCAAATCTGGCGCGATGCCGACCTTCAGCGTGCCGCGCAATTCTTCGACTTCAGCCGTGGCGAAGTTCATCGCTCCCTCCGTCATTTCAAAGCTGCCGCCGACACTGATCGGCAGCGGTGCCGCTCCATCCGTCTTGAAGCCCAGGTGACCGGAGATGTTCGCCTTCATGCCGGGCGTGATCCACTCCAGCGAGGCATTGCGAGCACCGAGGGTGACTTCGGCAAAGTTCGCTGCGGCTGCCTGACCAGGCTCTGGACAACCGCCAGGGCCAGTGGCGTTGAGCTGCTGGAAGCGGAAGAAGCCATCGAAGCGGAAGGGATCTTCCTGCGGCACGCCGAGCTCGATGCGCGCGTCGATGCGCAGCTCACGCAGCGTGTCGTCCTCGATGTGCGCATGACCGGCGATGCGGCCCGATTTGATCACCTCGTTGATCTTTTTGCCGTAGTCATTCAGGCTGTTATCCAGTCCGGCGAGGTGCGCGGAGAGCGCGCGGCGGATGATGGCGTTGATCTCCTCGAAGCCGGCATCCACGGCCTCGCGGAAGGCAAGATGCAAGACTTGGAGCCGCTCGCGGACGGCGGCGCGCATTTGTGCGATCACGGCGCTGGCCATGAGGCGGTCACGCAGTTCGCGGCGCACGCGGGCTTTGATTTGCTCACGCAGACCTTCCACATAAGCCTCCGCCTCGGCCTCGGTGGGCAGGTTTTCATCGATGCGGTCGAATGCTGCGTCGATCTCCGCCTGCACGGCATCGGCGAGCGAGTTGAGGAGGGAATTCGGTGAGACATCGGCGAACAAAAGATCAAGTTGGAGCTGCATGGCGCTGAGTTCGGCCAGGAACTGCTGACCGTTCGCGAGCCCCCCTTTCAGCGACTGCACCGATGCGCGGATCTGGTCCATCGAAGCCTTGATCTGGTCGAGCGAGGCGTTCGCTTCATTGATGTATTGAAAGACCGGCGCCTGCTGAATCACGGCAGAAAATTGAGGTGCGAGATCACCGACGAGCGCGGTGACGAGGTTCGCCGCCTTGAAGCGCGGGGAGAAGGCATCGGGGCCTTCACGACCCAGCAAGCCCGCCGCGCCGCCGGGGAGTGGATTACCAAGCTCACCTGCATTGCCAGCGATGGCGAAGATGCTGGCATCGATGGCGGTGAACTTCGCGTCGAGTGAAGGCACAAAGCCAGCAGTCGCTCCGATGGTGCCGACAAATCCGGCGAGTGTGTTTTGCAGAGGCGTGATGGGCGCGGGCGGCGGCGCGGCACCGCCAGCTCCTCCTCCGCCAGGAGGCGGAGGTTCGCCCACGGGCCGGAGGTATTCATCGACCTTCGCCTTCACGGCGAGACGCACGTCCTGATTCGCGGCGATGGCGTTTCCAGCGGTGTCTTTGACGACATCAACAAAGGTGTTCAGGCCCGGATCGATGAGCTGATCGACGACCTCACCGACCATGCGGTCCGCCTGATCAGAAAGAAGATCGGCAAAGGCATCCACGCCGCCTTCCAGACGATCAAACACGGCGTCACCGGCGGCTTCGACGATGCTGGAGGCCACGCCGGTCTGCTCGTCGATGGCGTTGAAAAGAGCGTTGCTCACGCTGATGCGGGGCAGGCCCTCGTATTGCACGCCGAAGCTCAGATTGGCATGATGCGGGTCGAGGTAATCGACCTGGCTCTGCGCCGTGAGCACGAGCAGATCGACATTGCTGGTCGCCGAACCGCGGAAGCTGCGGCGGGCACTGGACCATGAGAGCGGGTAATTCATGTCGATGATGTCCAGCCAGGTCTGGCGCGCATGAGGACGATGGGCCGCGCTGGTGCGGTAGTTGGCGATGTTCAGCGCATTTGGCCGCGCGGCGTGAGTGCTGTCGAAGGATGGGTCATTGAAGAAGCTCTTCGGCCCGCTGGGGTAACCGCCGGTGAGATGCAGCTCGGAGGTTGGCGCGGCGGGATTCGCGCTGGTATGGCCGTGAACCTCCACATTTTCAAAGAACGGCACATCCAGCGTGCCAGCGAGACTCCAGAAGCCGACACGACCGGCGTCCATCGGACGATTGTCCTCAGACTCGTCATTCAGATAGGCGAGGCGCACGGGAGAAAAGGCATAACTGGAAGGAGCTTCAGAAGCGCTGCGGCGCGGCCCTGAGATCTGCGTGACCGTCGGCAGCACAAACTCGGAGGCGATGCCGCAGTTGTCCGGTTGGCCGGGCGCGGTGATCTGCCCGTCCGGCCGCAGCCCCAGCGTGCCGACGAGCGGGACAGGCACGTTTTGCGCGCTCAGACTGCATGCCAGTGCCAGACAGCCAGCGGAGGGATCGCAGGCATCCGCAGGCACGAAATCGAGCCCGAAGATGCGGATCGGCGCGTTCCAATACTCGAGCGTGCGGTCCAGCGCACCACCTTCTATGCCGGCAGAGGCCGGAGCGCCGAGGCAGGTGAAGGTGAGGTCATCAAATTGAAAATTGAGTTTCGCCGGCGGCACCACTTGAAGCTGGCCGTCCGTGCGTGAGAGTTCATTTTCATTCGAGAGCCAGGAGAGGCCGAAGGAGGTGATTTCAGCCGGAAAGCCGAACAATGAAGGCAGCGGCAGCGTGACGCCACCCGTGGCCTGCTGCACGCCGCTGACTCCGCTCCAGCGTGCGTAGAATTTGGAGTTTCCGGCCAGCGTGTAAGCATCCGATGCCTGGCCGCCAAGTCGGCTGATCATTTTCTTGCCCACGTCCATGCCATTCGCACGTGCATTGATGCCGGGGTAGTCGCCAGCGCCGGTGGCGTAGGCAGGCGTGTTCGGTTTTTCGAGCTGGGTGAGGTCTGCGGGATTGACGCCAGTGTTGAAGATGAAGGCAGGTCCGCCCGCAAACAGCGCTGTGAAGCTGTCTTCATGCAGGAAGTGGCCGCCCATGAGGAAGTTTGCGTTCATGAAGGCCGACTGCGCCTGATGCACGACCGGCCCCGCGCCGCTCAGCCGGCCCCAGCCTAGCAGGTGCCCCGCCAGTGTGCTGCCTGCACCGTGCAAGCCGCCATTCGGCGTGAAGCGCAGCACGCCGCCTGTAGGTGCCATGACGTAGTTGACGAAGGCCGTGCCCGCCCCGGCGCACTCCTCCAGCACATCCAGGCAGTGCCGCGCATAGGTGACCTGCACAGCATTCACGCCATCGAGCTGGCTGCTGGCAGGCACGGGCCGGTCATCATCCAGGGTGATGGTGCCCGCCATCGTCCAGGCCACCGGACTTTGTTTTGGATGATGGGCGAGGAAGTTTTTGTTCGCGGTGATGACGATGTTTTGCGCATCCACACGCGCCACGCCGCCCGCACCAGCCGTGATGGAGACTGCGGCTACAGGTCCATCGACATGCCGCCAGTAACCATCGTTGGAGGCTTTCAACTTTTGATTCGCAGGCAGGGCGGGCACCGCTTCCAGAGCTTCGAGATACGGGCGATGCACCGAGTGCGCCGTGATGGGACCACTGAGGTCAAATTTGCCCTGACTCGCCTGCCAGGTGATGGAACTGGTCTGGTAGCGCACCGGCTTTGTTTCCTCATGGAAGTAGGCCGGGGTGACAAAATTGAAAACGACAGGCGAGTTCGGCACCAGATCAGATCCGAGTGGGACGGCTTCTTTCGAGATCGTGTTGTCCAGCAGCGTGGTGTTCAGGTTTTCGGTGTAGCCGAGACCGGCAGGCAGAGTGACGGTCACACTGCCGGACAGGCCGGTGGGCCGCAGTTCCAGGCCGCTGCGCTGAAAACCCACATTGGCAGAGGTGCCGTTGTCATTCACAGGTCCCGTCACCGGCACGTCAAAAACGTCGGACTGGTAGGTCGCATCTCCGTCTATCTCCAGATTTACCAGCAGGGGTGAGCCATCACCGAAGGTATGGTTCGGAAAGCCTGCGATGACGCCACTCTGCTGGTCAACCGCCACGTTGAGCGCAGGTGTGACAGTGCTGCTGACGGTGATCGTCGCCACATGGCTGAAGGTGGTGGCGATGCTGCCGAACAAAAGATTTCCGTTGAAATGAAAGAGTTGCGCATCTGCCCCATCGACACTGTTTCCAGCCACAGCCGGCTGCCCGGTCTCATCAATGTGTTTGATGCGCGTGCGCACCAAGTAGCGCTCGTTTTTCGAGTCGAGCTGCACAGCTGGGTCGAGCTGGATGTTGGCAAAGATTCCTGTCGTGACCGTGGGCTCGCGAATGGCCCCAGGCTGCGTCCAGCCGCTGGTGGAAACAGTCAGCGGCACCGTTACGAAGTCCGCCGGAACGCCGCCGACCATCACCTGCACGAGCGCGCCGTCGGATTCGCGATGAAGCTCCGCCTCCAGCGTGACGCTAATGTTGCTGACTGGCGCGGAACCAGCGGTGAAGCAATCCCAGCGACGCAGCTCGTAATCGCAGGTGCCCAGTACATACTGACGGCCCGCCTGTGTGTCGAGTATCCACTTCCGCACGCCGAAATCCGTGCCGGTGACCCGCGCGATGACGTTGAAGGGAACATCGCCGCTGATCGTGTTTCTGAAATGAAAGTAGGTGCGGCCCGTGGCCTCCGTCTCGGCATCCACCTCGGTGAGGTAGATGACGGTGTTCAACGGCGGCCCCGTGGGCTGGCCCTCGATCAACCTTACCCGCAGGCGGTGTTTTTGATACGGATCGAGCTGCTGCGGGAAGACGGCGAAATTCCACTGAAACGTATGATTGCCCGCAGCGATGAAGCCCGGCGTTTGTGTATCATCCACGATGATGACGCCAACTTCATCGATGAGCTGGTAGCGCAGGCGGAAGTAACCGCCACCGACAGGAACGCTGATGTCCGTCTCGAAGTCGATGCGGTGGCGATTGGTGGCCGCATTTCCATCGGCCAGATCGGAGTCGATGAGATTCGTGTCACCGCCCTGCACGCCACGGTTCAGCACCTCGACACTCGTGATGGTCTGCGCCACTGCGTTTGCTGAAAACAAGAGCAGCAGGGCGAAAAAGCGAAAAAGTGACATTTTCATGAATGGGAAAAGGAGTTCACGGCCTCGAATAAGGTCCGTTCACCGCCTTTCCATTCCGTTCCTGGGCTATCGTTACAAAGAATCGTGATTTTGGTGGGATTGCTCCACTCAACCTGAGCTGAACACCGGATCAGAGGTTCCGCATCCGGTGGTTTGGTGAAGATTTCATCCCTGCCGGGCGAAAAAAAACCCCGCAGAGTTACTGCGGGGTTTTCTCTGAAATGCCGTTACGTCAACGGATCAGTCCACGATGGGGTGCAGGTTGGCCTTGCACCACTCACCGTTCTGCTTGGTCACGCCATCGGGATCTTCCACGGCGATGTGGGCTTCATCTTCGCAGATGATCCAGCCGGAGTAATTGCGGGCAACGAGCCATTCGGTGATCTTGTGGAAGTCGAGCTTGCCCGTACCCATCTGTGCCCAGGGCTCGGCTCCGTTGCCAGAAAAGTCCTTGTAATGGATGTGGTTCACGAGGTGCTGCCATTTGTTCAGGGTGGCGATGACATCCATGCCGCCGCGAATGATGTGGCCCACGTCGGGCGTCCAGCCAGTGACCTTCGGGTCGAGGCTGCTGAGGACGACGTCATAGTCCTCCTGAGTGCGGACGAGGGAGGCTGGCGGGCTGTTCGGGTGATAGGAGCAGACGAGGCCGGCATCATGAGCGCGCTGAGAGACCGCGTTGACGTTTTTGGCGATGTTCAGGCGGCGCTTCTGAAGGTCGTTCTTGCGTCCACTTGGCAGGGTCACGGTACCGAGCATGGAACCAGGGAAGTGCTTGAGGAGGTCGATGGTGAAGTCAGCGGCTTCACGTTCGTTGGGAGCCTCTGTTTCGCCATCCCAGGCGCAGACGAGCGCCAGACCGGCGAGCTTCATGTTGTACTGCTGGAGGGTGTCCTTGAGCCTGATGGGATCGCAGAAGTCACCCAGCCAGTATTTGCAGCAGCCGAGCGCGCTCTGGGAGATCTCGAGCACCATGGGCTCGATGCCTGTGAAGCCGGCCTCGGAGGCCACTTTGATCATGTGATCGAGTTTATTATCATAGCCCTTGCCCGTGCCCTGCATGAACCAGGTATAGACTTCGGAACCGAATTGGATTTTGCCCATGTTGGTCTGTGTTGTTGGAGGTTTGGTGGATTGAAAAAGGCTTCCTATCCAGAAGCAGGCGCATTTGAGACGACGCCCCGCGCCCTGTCCAGCCTCGAAGTTCAATCGTTTAAAGATCAGCGCCGCCCACGTTGAAAATCAACGGTGACCGGCCTTAACCGAGTGCCACTCATGCCAGGCATCTTTTCGTTTTCGGAGAAAAGACAGCCTGCGGGAGATGTCGGGCCTCAGTAGCCAGGGGCAATGGATCAGGGCAAACAGGGCCAGGCCGCGCCTAATCCCTGAACCGGAAAGACTACGTCTAATACATTGATAATCATGAAATTGAGGGCAATATAATGCACTGTATGCCAGGCATATGCCTGGCATCTTTTCTCGACTGAGAAAGAGGTTGAAAAGTGATTGAGGAGCTAATGGCCACCACCGTCTTGTTAGCTGCATTGGTTTGTTGCTCTGACGCTCCCTGTTCCCGGATCATATTCGAATACGATCTCAACATCGCTCCCGGGCTCAAATAGGCAGTGCCCAACAGCAGGGTGCTGCATCACAATGACGTAGAGGCAGTCGTCCCGAAGCTCCCATCCGGTATTCGCCAGTCGATCCTCCAACTCCGACGGCCTGAGGTATCGAGTCTCGCCAATCCCCAGTTCGTAAAACGGGATGACGGCTGGATAGCCATGGTAAGGATAGCCCTCGTCGGCTTCCGCCGGATTAAGGCTGGTTATCTCTACCGCGGCGGTCGCGGTCTTGCGATATTCAATGCTGCATCCTTCGTGGCAAACTCCGTAGAAGAGCGGCACCGAGAATCCGAACCGAGGATTGCCGACACTGAACTTCGGAAGATTGATGGTCGCAATATGGTGAATGATCGCCGCATCAAGATCGACGCTGCTCTCAACGTGATCTGTATGTGGACCTCCGAAGTAGGAGCGCGAATCTGTCCCACCCGGAACGAGTGACCAAAGCTTCCCCTTGTGGCAAACCTCTGCGATGGGTCTCGAATCGGTCATATTTTTTCAGCTAACGTCGAGGTGTGGCACCGGCTACCGGGAGCGCCACTCCGCAACAGGGTTAAGCGTTGTAGTCAAGAGGGTCATTTCGACTCGGGGCGTGTAGCCGGTTGTCCACCACCGCCTTGTTCGACTTTGCTGATTTCTGTGACGGCGATGATCGACCCGAAGTTGTTGCTTGGCCTCATGACGTCAGCACCTGATCGCATCTGGCTCAAGTCGCCATCCAAAAACAGGGCATCCTCGCAGCCCAGATTGCGGAAAAGCTGCGCGAACTCGTATAGGTTGGGAAACTTCGGTGAATGAAAATCTGTCATGGCGAAGACGTCCTCACCGTCCTTTGATACTCCAACCCCGTTGCGGTGGAGTCGGGATGTTGAATTCGCATTAAAGCGAGGATGCGTCAGACCTTGGCGCAGCAGTAACGGGCCAGACTGGACGGCATACTGAATCTGCACATCCGGCAATGGATACTCTTCGGTCCGAATCACGGCCGCGCCCTTCGAGCCAATCAGGAAGATTCCGTTGGGCTTCAGGAAGAAGTTCCCATCACCCTCATTCCTGTTCACGGGGCGCAGTGCCTTGCCATTTTGCACCAGGAGTCCACTCGGCACTCCTCCCGGCTTGAAGATTCCTCCGTTCATCAAGGTATCTACGGTGATCTTCTCGCTCGCAAGGTAGCGCGCCACTTCGGGTAATGTTCGCAGTTGATTGCCGTCAACATCCTTCCAGATGACCCTCACTGATCCGGCCGGTGCCCGTAGCACATGGTAGGTAACTCCATCGGCGATCTTCTTCTCGGGTGCCGCAATAGACTGACATGTAAAGCAGAGGGCGAAAGCGAGGAGTGTGGATCGGAGGATCATATTCTGAGTCGAGACTTTATGGCTGCGGCCCGACTTGCGTGAGCAGGTCGGTAGTGCAGCACGT
>CAYMHJ010000143.1:0-12344 GCA_964390165.1 uncultured Prosthecobacter sp.
ACCTACGTTTACGAAACCATCCCCCAGTATGAAGGCGATCCACCGAAGCGCTTCGAGATCCGCCAGAGCATGAAGGACTCTGCCCTCACCCAGCATCCCGACAGCGGCCAGCCCGTGCGGCGCGTGCCCATCGGCGGCACTGGGATCATGGGTGGAGGCAGCGCGGCTGCCAGTGCTGCGCCATCTCGCGGATCGTGCGGCTCGGGCTGCGGATGTCACTAACTTCATCACCCACCCAAGGCCATGAGCACCGAACGTCCCTTTGGCGATCCCACGAACATCCAGCGTGAGAATGCAGCTGCCGTGGGCAAGGGCGTCGCCTTTGGTTGTGGGGGATGTGCGTTGCTCGTCGTGCTCGCCTTCGGGCTGATGATGGCCATCATGTTCTTCGCCTTCGCGATGCTCTGGCGCTCTGGCCCTGGAGATGCGGCCTTTGAAGCGGCGAAAAAATCCGAAGTGATGCGTGAGGCTCTCGGTGAACCGATGACCAAGGGCTGGTTCGTCACGGGAAATGTCTCCATCAACAACAACACCGGCACGGCTGACCTCAACGTGCCCGTGTCCGGCCCCAAAGGCTCCGCCAGCATCCACGCTGTCGCCACGATGACCGACGGCGTCTGGCATTTCAGCGAAGCGAAAGCCACCATCGGGGGACGCCCGGAGCCGGTGGATCTTCGACCGCTGCTCAATGCTCCACCCGACGGTGCATTACGACCTTGAAGGCACCGCCCGCTCCATCGGGATCAAGTATCGGCCCGCTCGCGCCGGACACGTATGATTGGAGAAACTCCGCCTGTGAGGAAAAACTGATCTCCTCGAGCCCGAGTTGCGCGGCCCAGGCGCGGTAGTCCGTGAAGTTCACATCCGCCGTTATGTCCTGGCGACCCGCATTCTCGTAGATCGACATGCCTTCCAGACGCTGGTGCAGTAAGTAGGCCCTCAGCGTGCCGCGAGGACGTCGATGATACAGCGCGGGAAAGGTGTCCCCGTAATCCACCGTCAGCATCGCCCCGCGCTTCCATTCCGGCACCCAGCCATGAAGCCACTCGCGCACTGACTCATGAAGCTCGCAGCGCTGCTGAGGGTGCTGTGGCAGGTGGGAAAGTGCGGAGAATCTAGAGGCAACCGGTTGGGGCGGCGTTTCCCCCACACCCCAGCCCTCTCCCCGGAATGGACTCTGAGTAGCATCGACATGCATCGCCGGGGCGAGGGGGCCAGAGGCTTGGTCCCTCTCCCCGCTGTGGAGATGGTCAGCACGAGGGATGTCATGCGGGGAGAGGTTAGGTGAGGGGTGATCTACAGGCTTCAGAGCAAGCGGTCTGAGCAACTCGCATGCGCGTCCGTTTTCAAACTCGACGAAGACCTCATGCCACACACCTTCATGACTTTGCACGAGTCGCACGGGAAAGGCATCGAGCAGCTCGTTGTGGTAGATGAAGGCCGCACCGCCGGAGTCCCGCAGCGCCGACTCCAGATCCACATGCCACGTCACTTCCGAACCCAGCCGCTGCTTTTGCTGCTCACGCAAAGCCACCGAAGTCTCGACGATGTGCCATTCGAAGCGCCGCCGCTGCCACCAGCCGTGTGACTTCCGCACGGTCTCCATCAGCACGCCATTGCCAGCCCCGACTTCGATCACATGCCGCACCTCGGGCATTGCGCGTCGGTTTTCCTGAATCCAGGCAGAGATGGCCTGCCCGAGCAGGGGTGAAAGCGTCGCAGCAGTGGCGAAGTCACCGCGCTGACCACCAATGCCCTGAATCCTCCGCGCATAATACCCGCGCTGCGGATCATGCAGCGCACGGGCCATGAAGGCGGCGAAGGATTCGGCCATCGAATGGAGGGCGAAGGCTTACTTCAGCTCCTTGATGCGCAGGTTGCGGAACTTGTAAGTCGCACCCTTTTCGCCGTGATGCTGGATGGCGATGACGCCGCTCTCGTCCATGTCGTCCTCCACATCGGTGGTGACCACGCCGTTCACTTCGATCTTGAGCTTCTTGCCCTGGCAGGTGATGCGGTAGGTGTTCCAGTCGTTGCGCTTGAAGCAGTCGCCAGCACGAGCGCGGAAGGCGTCTTCGCTCTCCTTGTTGCCTTTGATCGGGCTGATGAACCACATGCGGCGACCTTCATCGTAGAGACCACCGGACCACTTGCGCTTCGGATCGCCATCGACTTCAGCCTGATAGCCAAATACTTTGTTTGGCTGAACATGGGCGCGGAACATGAAGCCGCTGTTGGCCTGACCTTCGGGTAGGAAGATGTCGCCCTCGAAGACGAAGTCGCTGTAGGTCTTCTCGGTGATGACGAAGAACTTCTTCTCTCCCGTGAGATGGATCTCACCGTCCTTCACCTCGATCTTGCCCCAGTCATAGGCGTTCTTCCAGCCGGCCATGGTTTTGCCGTCAAAGAGCGGCGTGAAGCCATCTTCAGCGATGGCGGGGAGAGCGGAAAGAGCCACGAGGGCAGCGAGGAAGGCGCGGGTTTTCATGATGGGGTGGCGAGTATGGAGGAAAGCCGCCACGCTGCCAATCACGATTCACAAATCATCATCCGACACGAGCGCGAAGGGATCGCTGGCCCGGCGTGGGCGGCCTTCGCGCCAGGCGCGGGAATCCTCTACGGCCTCGCGGAGAAAGCGATCCGTCTCGATGACACCCGGAGGCAATGGCGCCAGCAGCGCGTCGATGATGCAGGGCCGGCCATCCGGCTCGCGCATGATGTTTCCGGGGTGCAGGTCACTCATGATCCAGGCCTGGCCATGCATCCAGAGTACCCAGACATTGCGGCGAAAGCGCGCCTTGCACGGTACCGCCTTCACTCGCTCGATGGCTGCGAGCCGGTCCTCCTCCAGATCCACATAAGGCTGCGCCAGCGGCTGCTTCACCACGAGGTAGTCGCCCTGATCATCGATGCCCACGATCTCTGTCGGATGCGCGCCGGCATCGTGCAGGATCATGAGCTTCTCCATCGTCTCCGCGAGGATGGCATCACGCACCGTCATCTCGAAGCCGTCACCCTCTTCCATGCGCTCGATCTCAAAGGTCTTCCCCAGACCACCCGTGGCATGAAGCGGGAAGAGTTTATAAACCACCTCCCATTGGCGATCCATGAAGGGACTGGCCTCCGCGCCGGTCTTGAGTGGCACGAGCGTTTTCGAAAAGAGCATCCCGTCCGCATCTCTGCCGATGCCGAGCCCGTCGAGCCGGATCAGCGGGACTTCCCACTCTCGGGCTCTTGCGGCAACAAGGGCTGCCCAAACATCAGGCGTAGCCGATTGCCGGGATGGAGTGAGTCGAGCTGCTTCCGCGAGGCCTTTCGCTCGGAGTCGGTTAAGGGCAGAGCAAGCTGATCGTTCGTCCGCGCCGACGAGCGCCCGCGCGAGGGTGGTTTCGCGCCCGGTGAGGAAGTCGAATTGGGTTTGCGTGGTGTGCCGTCCATTCACTGATGAGGATGGGGACAGATGGCGAGCTTCCGCAGCGGATCAAACCGGCGCATGATTTTCTTGTTCACAGACGGGTGTGAAAAAAGCCTGGGCATTAACGCTGGATGAAGTGGGCGAGGAACTCACGATTGCCATCGGTGCCCTGAATGGAGGACTCCACGAGGCCACGCCATTCGAGGTCCGCCCGGTTTTCCACGAAGTCCTGGATGCGCTGGCAGGCGCGGGCGTGGGCCTCGGGATCGCGGACGATGCCGCCGGGACCGATGTCGTCGCGGGTAAGTTCGAACTGGGGCTTCACGAGGGTGAGCACCTGCCCGCCCGGCTTCAAGACGCTGAGGGCTCCCGGCAAAACGAGAGTGAGAGAAATGAAGGAGACGTCGGCGACGATGATGTCCACGGGTTCGGGGACATCTGCGGGCTGCATGTGGCGGACGTTGAAGTTCTCGCGGCAGATGACGCGGGGATCGTTGCGCAGCTTCCAAACCATTTGGTTGGTGCCGACATCGAAGGCATAAACTTTCACGGCACCGCGCTGGAGCAGACAGTCCGTGAAGCCGCCAGTGGAGGCGCCGACATCCATGCCGATGAGGCCGGTGACGCCGATCTGAAAGTGCTCGAGCGCCCCTTCCAGCTTGAGTCCACCACGGCTGACGAATTTGGGCGGCTGCCGGACGGTGAGAGCGGCATCGGGGCGGACGAGCCAGCCAGGTTTGGTGAGGACGGTGTCTCCCTGCATGACTTCTCCGGCCATGATGAGGCGTTTGGCCTGCTCGCGGGAGGGTGCCTGACCGCTTTGGACGAGGGCTTGATCGAGTCGGATGCGTGCCATCAGCGTGCCACGGGCTGGATGACTTCGTCACCGGGCTCGATGCTGACTCCGGCGGGGATGGAAGTGAGGTCGAGATCCGCGACGGCTTCGTTTTCCTCGATGGTGTCGGTGACGCGGATTTTGCCGAGGACGCCGTTTTCGCGTCGAACTTCAAGCTGTTGGCCTTTGACGAGGCCCTGTTTGGAGCCTGCATCAAGGATGACGAAGCCCTGGTCCTTCACGATGGTCTTGATCTTGGCGATTGGTTTGGCAGCCATGACCTGCTTTTGCAGAGGGGTCAGGGTGTTGGTGTTGATGCCTTTGGCCTCAGCGGCGAGCACGGTCCTGGGCACCGTGAGACCGCCTCCAGGAAGCTCCGGTGTGGAGGGAGTGGAAAGGACGGGAGTCGAGGCAGGCGCAGCGCTGGCGATGGTGCCAGGTGAGGGTGGGGTGATGCTGGTGGCGGGAGCGGGAATGCCGGGGAGGGGCACCAAGCTGTCGCTACTGGGTGAGGCGCTGGCCTCGGCGGCCTGTTTCTTCTTGATGAAAGCGAGCTCTTCCTTGGCACCACGGGCGGCCTGCTGGCCCTCCCAGGCGAGGTAGGAGGTGGCTCCGATGAGGAGGGCGGTGAGGACGTAGGCGAAATGGATGAGGCGCATGAGGGAAAAAGGATGGTATGAGGGGAGGCGGGGCGAGGCTGGAGTTTCAGAGACTACCGCGATTCATGAAAATCTAAATCTGATTTCCATCTGCGTCATCCTTGCGCCACCTGCCCTGCGTTTCACTATGGCACTCATCACATGACAGACATCGCATTTTTCAGGCTCCCGGACGGACGGGCGTGGATCGGGCAGGGACCTTTTGAGTCTCTGGCGGCCATGCCGACGGACGGCGGAGCCTTTTACGTCAACGACTTCAATCTCAGCGACCCAGCCCCGTGGAAACGACCTGCCAAACTGATCCCCGTCGTCGAGGGATCACTGCCTGGCAGTGTTGGCTGGAATGGAGCACAGCCTCCCCATATTCAATGGGCGAAGCCGGCGACGGAGTGGTTTAAGATGGCCTTCCGCCGCATCCGCCGGGAGGTTCTCTCGAAGCGACTGGAAAAGATGGTGCCAGTGCTGACCGAGCGTGGGCACATCGTCAGCGGCGACCCCATCCGCCTGCTGGAGCGGGTGATGGAGGCACCACCGAACACCTGGGGTTACGCCTGGGTTCATGGGGAGGAAGGCTTCCTGGGAGCGACCCCCGAGCTGCTCTTCCGTGCCGAAGGCCGGGATATACAGACCATGGCGCTAGCGGGCACAGCCAAACCGGGCGCGCAAGAGGCATTTCTCAATGACGTGAAGGAGATCGACGAGCACGAGATCGTGGTGCGCTACCTGGAAGATCAGCTTTCCAAACTCGGTCCTGTGCAACGTGATCCGCGCGGACTTTGCCAGGCTTCGACGCTGCTGCATTTCCAGACCAATCTCAGAGTGCAACTGGCCGGTGATGCCGTGCCTGACACGCTGGTGCGCGAGCTGCATCCCACACCTGCGGTGGGATGCCTGCCGCGTGAGGAGATGTGGCTGGAGCGGCTGCGCGAGTACCGCACCCAGTTGAAGGTGCCCGGCTTCTTCGGGGCACCCTTTGGCTTCGCTGAGCCGGGTGAAAGTCACATCTGCCACATGGTCGTCGCCATCCGCGGTGTGAGCTGGAAGGGGCAGGAAGCCCAGCTCCCGAGCGGCTGCGGCATCGTGGGCGGCAGTGCCTTTGACCACGAATGGCGTGAACTCCGGCTGAAACGCGAGGCCGTAGTGGCGATGCTGGGGCTTTGATTGGCGAATGCCAAACTTGGTGACGCCGTTCTTACACAGCGCGGCGTAGAGATAGGCGCATTCACTTCATGAATCTTCCCCAGACGCACACCTCATCCTTCGCTCTTCCTGACACGCTCGGGTTGATCGTGCTGGAGGAGTGCTTTCACTTCCCTGGCTGCTTTCTGCCCCTCTACATATTCGAGCAGCGCTACCGGCATATGCTGGATCACGCGCTGAGTACAAGCCGGATGTTTGGCGTGGGAACGATCGTGAAAGACGAACTCCTGCCCGTGACCACGGTGGGGCTCATCCGCGCCAGCAAGAAGCGCGAGGACGGCACCTCCCATGTAATGCTTTACGGAGTGAAGCGCATCCGCATCACTGGCTGGGTGCAGGAGAAGCCCTTCCGCATCGCTTCCATCGAACCCTTTCCTACGCTGCGGGATTCCACCGATGCTGAACTCACCGAGTTGAAGCGTCAGGCGCTGGATCTGCTCCCACCAGCCAAGCCTGAATGCAGCGAGGCCATGCAGACGTTGCGCACCACGCTGGACGAAATGGTCTGCCCGGACCTCGCCTGCGACATCCTGAGCTATCACTTCGTCCGGGAGCCCGAGGTCATGAGCAGGCTGATCGTCGAACCAAGCCTGGAGGAGCGCTACGCGGTGCTATTGCAGGAGCTGGAGCGCCGCAAGGCAGACGCATGAAGTGATCCGTGTCAGAGGTTGACTCCGGGGCACGTCTCCGTGACTTATTGCAAACAATGCGCGGTTTCCCTCCCATCCAGATCTTTGTCCTCGGGCTGCTCTTTGCCCTGCTGGCTGTGCCCATGGTCCAGCTCACGGGCAATGCCACCCACATCCCCGAAGTGGAGCCAACCGCCGCGCAGACACGGGCCGAAAAGAAAGCGGCGCCGGCGATCCTGCGGCTGCGTTACGCGCACAGGCCCATCTCCATCAGCCTGAAAAGCGAGGGCAAGGAGCTTCTAGCGAAGCTGGATCTGAGTGCCTCGCCAGCGGAGATGGAGGCGGAGATCGCGCTCTCTGACGATGGCAATGAATTTAGCCTCGATGCCCAGTGGCCCGAGGGCACCCCCGACACCGCTTTAAGCCTGGAGATCGAGCCCGACGGCTACGATGCCAAAAGCGAGACCCGCTGGTCCAGCGGTGCCGCGCTCAGCGAAATTCTCACCTACTCCTGGTAATGCCCACGACCTTACCCAAAGAACATGTCTGCTGGGGCGGCGGCGGCGAACACTCGCACCACCACCGCCTGGAAGTGCGCGATCTCCGTGTGAGCTACCGCGAAGTGCTCGCGCTGGACGGCATCAGCTTCGCCACGGAGTGCGGGCGCAGCATCGCGCTCATCGGCCCGAACGGCGCAGGCAAAAGCACCCTGCTGAAGGCCCTCGCCGGGCTTTTACCCAGTGACAAAGGCAGCCTCATCTGGCGCGGCCAGCCGCTTACGCGCAGCAGCCATGAAATTGCCTACCTGCCACAGCGGGGGGATGTGGACTGGCAGTTCCCCATTACCGTGCGCGGACTCGTGGAGATGGGCCGCTACCCGAATCTCGGCTGGTGGCGCGGCTACTCGAAGCACGATGGCGAGATCGTCGAGCGCGCCCTCACTGCGATGAATCTGCTCGACCTCCAGGACCGCCAGATCAGCGCCCTCTCCGGCGGGCAGCAGCAGCGCACCTTCATCGCCCGCGCGCTCGCCCAGGAGGCTCATGTACTCCTTCTCGATGAGCCCTTCACCGGGCTCGACAAACCCGCGCAGGAAAACCTCAGCCGCCTCTTCAAGGAGCTCACCGCCGAGGGCCGGCTCCTCATCGCCAGTCATCACGATCTGCAAACCGTCACCGGCTTCTACGACGACGTGCTGCTCATCAAAAAGACCCAGGTCACCTTCGGCGATGTCGCCACGCACTTCACGAAAGACAACATCGCCGCCGCCTACGGGCAGTGAACTCCACCACCCGCCGCCATGCCGCAGGATCTCCCCACTCTCACAGACTTCCTCGCCGAACCCATCGCCAAGCGGGCGCTGCTCGCCTGCCTCATGATCGGCTTCGCCAATGGCTTCGTCAGCGCCTTCGTCGTGCTGCGGAAGTCCGCACTGAAAATCGGCACCCTCTCCCACGCCCTGCTGCCAGGAATCGCTTTGGCCGTGCTGATGGTTGGGCTCACGCAGTGGAGCGCGCTCGCTGGAGCCGTCTTCGCCGCCATGATCGTCGGCCTCGGTTCCATCTTCCTCTCCCGCACTTCCCGGCTGGATCAGGACACCTCCATGGGCATCCTTTACACCACCGCCTTTGCCGGAGGCTACCTTATCCTCACCCAGCTCAATGTCCGCCAGAAGCTCGATGAATGGCTCTTCGGCAGCCTCGTCGGCATGGCGGACAGCGACCTCTGGATCGCCTTTGGCATCAGCGCCATCGCCGTGCTGGCACTCACCGCATTGCAAAGACCGCTGCTCATCTACCTCTTCGAGCCAAACATCGCCGCTAGTCTCGGCGTTCCCGTCCGCTTCCTGAACTACGCCACCTTTGCCATAACCATCCTCGTCCTCATCTCATCGCTTCAGGCCGTCGGCTGCATCCTCAGTGTCGGCCTCATGGTTGCCCCGGCGGCCACGGTTTATCTCTTCACCAATGACGCCCGCACGCTGTTCTGGGGCGGCGGTATCATCGGCGGACTCGGCTCCGTGGCGGCCTTCTTCATCAGCTACCCGCTTGGCTGGTCCATGAGCAGCACCATCATCCTGGTGCTCGGCAGCCTCTTCCTGCTCGCCTACATCTTCAGCCCCCGCTACGGCCTCTTTAGCAAACGCGCCAGTCCCTGAGTGCTGCCCATTCAGAGCGCTTGCTACACCCATTTTCCGATTCCATCTAAATGTTTCAAACCGGCGTCGTCACCTACTTGCAAAGGCCTGCAATCTTTGCCGCCTTCTCCATCTCCTGCAGACCGCAGGTCCGGCCCCACTGCCATTGAGATAACCAAGATTTACTACTAATTCAGGGGAACTATCGATTTCTTATCAAACTCAGGCCATCGGTGGCTTTCCTGAATCGGTGGTAGAAACTCTTCAAGCAGGTCTTCACTCAATGGCAGTGCACCTCTCCCCGCCATGAGTGGTGGGTGTTTGCAGGCATCAATGGCGGGGAGAGGGACCAACCCACTCCGGCCTCCGCAGGAGACCTGATTCGATAACTTGCAGACATCACCGTCTGTCTTTCGCTTGCTGGCGGAAAACCTGATCCTTGGTCCCTTCGGCTCACCTTTTTTCTCCGAGCTCAGGATGTCAGAGTCTCGTTCGGGTCCCCGTGTTTTCTTCATCGCAATCATCTATTCTAAAAAAATAATTCACTTTCCGCGTAACGCGCAGGGCTGGATTCCGATAGTACCAGATGATGCGAACCACGATCTAGCTGCAAAGGCCGGGATCATTTTCGGTGCCGGTTTTTGTTCAGCTCTTTACTCTGTGTTTCATGCCATGTTTTACCCCCGCCCGGCCGGATTTTCTCTTGCCATGATGCGGGCTTGGGCTGCATTGCAGTTCGGCCTGACGCGATTGAAAAAAGCCTGACTTCACAAACCATTTTCAACCTCCGCCGCCCTTGAAAAAGCATCCGCTCTCCATCCGCCTCCTCGCTTCGCTTTTCACCTGCGTCCTTTTTACCGCCATCGCCCAGGGGCAGCTTGTCACCCACAACGGTGATGGATCTGCAGGCTCGCTGCGGACCGTCCTCAATGATGCGGCACCCGGAGCCACGATCAGCTTCAGCGCCGGCATGGCCGGGCAGACCATTGAGCTTCAAGCCTCTGAGCTGCTCATCGCCAAGAACATCACGCTCGACGCCTCGGCTCTCTCTGGTGGCATCACCATCACCGCGCCGCTCAACCGCCGCGCCATCCGCATTGACGGCAGCGGTGGCCGCCGCACCGTTACCCTCAGGGGCATCACCCTCACGGGCGGCAAGGTCAGCCGCACCGACAGCCCCAGCGGGGGTGGCGGGATCTACGCCCAAAACACCACCCTCACGCTCGAGAAATGCCTCGTCGAGGGCAACACGGCGGCCAACGGCGGTGGCATCTTCGTCCTGGGCGTTTCCAATCAAGACCGTTCCACCCTCACCCTGCGCAACACCACCGTCCACGGCAACCGTGTGGAAACCCTCTTCCCCAGCGGTGGAGGCATCTTTCTGGATAGGTGTGATGCCACCCTCATCCACGCCACCGTCACCGGCAACACCGGCAAATACCTCAACGCGGACGGCAGCACCAACACAGCCTATCCCAATCCGTCGGTGGACACCGCTGGTGGCATCCGCGTTGTCAATGGCAGCCTCACCCTCGCCAATTCCGTCGTCGCGGATAATGGGCCCTCCTTCGTAGGGGCCTACGGCGATGACATCCTCTGCCGCATCGAAGACGGAGGCACCCTGGCCCTGGAGGGCAACAACCTGATCCGCGAAGCCGACGGCCACGTCATCCCGTCCGGTGCCAGCGTCCTCCGGGGCGATCCCAGGTTCGGCCCCCTTCAGGACAATGGCGGCCCCACCCGCAGCCGCCTGCCCGCCATCAACTCCCCTTTGCTTGACGGCGCCACCGTCCTCGTGCCGCCGCTGCTCACCGACCAGCGCGGCCTGCCACGGCCCGCGCTCAACGGCCCCGATATCGGCGCGGCCGAACTCCAGTCCATCCTGGTGACGAACACCAACGACAGCGGCCCCGGCTCGCTGCGCCAAACCATCGCCGACGCTCCAGCCGGATCTAGCATCACCTTTGCTTCAGACCTCTCCGGCCAGACCATCACCCTCAGCACCGGTCAGATTCTCATCGAGAAATCCCTCACCATAGACGCCTCCATTTTGCCAGCGGGCCTCACCCTTTCCGGCAACAATGCCTCCCGCATCTTCTTTATCTCCGACGGAAACACCGTCGCCCTCCATTCTCTGACGCTTACCGGCGGCAGCGCCACCGGGACTTCCCCTAACAATTTAGGTGGAGCCATCTATAATGAGCGAACCACCCTGAGCCTCACCGCCTGCACTCTCACCGGCAATTCCGCTGGCTCAGGTGGCGGGATCTACAGCGAAGGCTCTGGCGGCAGCGCCACCCTGAGCCTCACCTCCTGCACTCTCTCCGGCAATTCCGCTAATTTGGGTGGCGGGATCTACAGCGACGGCATTAGCGGCAGCGCCACCCTGAGCCTCACCTCCTGCACTCTCTCCGGCAATTCCGCTGGCTTGGGTGGCGGGATCTACAGCGAAGGCTCTGGCGGCAGCACCACTCTAAGACTCACCAATTCCATCCTTGCCGGCAATACTGCGGACACCGGCCCGGATTTGCGGGAAGGTGGTAGCCCCACTGAAGCGGTCACGACTGCCCACGGCCAGAATCTGCTCTCCAACGTCAGCGGATCGAATATCCCATCTTCCCCGCTGCCCGCCGAAATCACCCTCGTCGCCGCCCCCATCCTAGCCCCGCTGGGCGACTACGGCGGCCCCACCCAGACGATGCCGCCGCTGCCTGGCAGCCCGGCCATTGACGCGGCAGGCAGCACCACGGAGACCACCGACCAGCGCGGTGCTCCGCGCGTGGTGGACGGAAACCTAACCGGCACGGCCACTATGGACATCGGCGCTGTGGAGTATGTGCCTCCCTATGTCACGAGCGCGGCAGACTCCGGCTTAGGCTCCCTGCGCCAGGCCATCCAGTGGGCCACGTCTGACATCATCACCTTCGCCCCCGATCTCAACGGCCAGACCATCACCCTCAGCACCGGTCAGATTCTCATCGAGAAATCCCTCACCATAGACGCCTCCTATTTGCCAGCGGGCCTCACCCTTTCCGGCAACAACGCCTCCCGCATCTTCTTTATCTCCGCCGGAAAGCACGTTGCCCTGCATTCTCTGACGCTTACCGGCGGCAGTGCCACCGGGACTTCCCCTGACGGTGGAGCCATTTACAATCAGCGATCCACCCTGAGCCTCACCGCCTGCACCCTCACCGACAACTCCGCTGGCTGGGGTGGCGGGATCTACAACGACGGTAATAACGGCAGCGCCAGCCTGAGCCTCACTGCTTGTACCCTCTCTGGCAATTCCGCTGACTTGGGTGGCGGGATCTACAGCGACAGCATGATCGGCAGCGCCACCCTGAGCCTCACTGCCTGCACTCTCTCCGGCAATTCCGCTGACTTGGGTGGCGGGATCTACAGCAACGGCTTTAACGGCAGCGCCACCCTGAGCCTCACCTCCTGCACTCTCTCCGGCAATTCCGCTGAC
>CAYMHJ010000143.1:12444-15659 GCA_964390165.1 uncultured Prosthecobacter sp.
CGGCAGCGCCACCCTGAGCCTCACCTCCTGCACTCTCTCCGGCAATTCCGCTGACACGGGTGGCGGGATCTACAGCAACGGCTCTGGCGGCAGCGCCACCCTGAGCCTCACCAATTCCATCCTTGCTGGCAATACTGCGGGCACCGGCCCGGATTTGCGGGAAGACGGTAGCGCTACTCAAGCGGTCACGACTGCCCACGGCCAGAATCTGCTCTCCAGCATCAGCGGATCGAACATCCCATCTTCCCCGCTGCCCGCAGGAATCACCCTCGTCAATGATCTCCACCTAGCCCCGCTCGGCTACTACGGCGGCCCGACCCGGACCATGCCGCCGCTGCCTGGCAGCCCGGCCATTGACGCCGGAGGCAGCACCACGGAGAGCACCGACCAGCGCGGCCTGCCCCGCGTGGCCGGTGCGGCGGTGGACATCGGCGCGGTGGAGCACATCCCCGGCTCGGACGCGCCCGGCACGCTCGCCTTTGGCTCCGCGCTCACCACCCTGCTGGAGGAGGCTGGCGTGGGCCTGGTGCCCGTGCTGCGCACTGGCGGCAGCCTCGGCAGTGTGAGCGTGACGGTGGACAGCGCGCCCGGCACGGCCTCGGCGGCGGATTTCGATGCGCTCAGCGGCCTGGTGCTGAACTTTGCCCATGGGGAGACGCAGAAGATGGTGCCCGTGACCGTGCTGGCAGACACGCTGAAGGAGCCGACCGAGACCTTCACCCTGAGCCTGAGCAATATCACCGGCGGTGCCGCGCTCGGCACGCCGAACCCCGGTCTGGTGCGCATCATTGACCATGCGCCGGACAAGGCCAAGCCCGCGCTCACCCTGCTCACGCCGAAGAACAATGAAATCATCCTCGAAGCCGCCGGGAACGTGGTGAACCTCACTGGCAGCGCCAAGGACAACGTGGGCATTGAGCGCGTGGAGGTGTCCCTGGACGGCGCGGATTTCCTGCCCGCCGTGCTCAGTCACTCCGCCGACTTCAAGAGCTGCACCTTCACCCTGCCGCTGCCGCTGACCCCCGGCCTGCGCACCGTGCTGGTGCGCGCGGTGGACACACGCGGGCTGCTCTCCACCACGGTGAAGCGCAGCTTCACCTTCCGCGTCGTGCGGCCGCTGCAAGTCACGGTGAATGACAACGGCTCGGTGACCAAAGGCTACGCCGGGGTCAGCCTGCGTTTCGTGGGCGTCAACCACACGATCACCGCCACTCCGGCGCGCGGCTTTATTTTTGACGGCTGGCTGACAAACAATGCCCTCACCACCGGTTTGACGCCCGACATGCTAAACCTGCCCAAGCTGAACTTCATCATGCAGGAAGGGCTGGAACTCACCGCCCGCTTCCGCGAGAACCCCTACACAACGATGGCGGCTGGCAGCTACTCCGGCCTGCTGATGCCGGACCTGGGTCTCAGAGGCAATGACCCGGGCGTGGACAACACCGGCTTCTTCAACGGCACCGTCACCAGCAAGGGCACTTTTTCCGGCACGCTCCTGCTCAACGGCGGCACGGCAAGGCTGACAGGCATCTTCGACAGCCAGGGGCATGCCCGTTTCGGCAAGGACCTCATCCGCGTGCTCACCCTGCCGAGACCGGGAGTGGACGGACAGACCACCTTTGAAATGCGCATTGACACCGACCAGGCGCAGCTCACCGGCATCTTGCTCATCAGCAAAAACTCCCAGAATCAGACACGGAGTTCGCAACTGACCGCCGACCGCGCCTTCTTCAGCAGCAAATATCCCCTCGAAGAGCCTGTGACCGAAAAGAAGGGCCGACGTTACAATCTCATCCTCCCTGCCAGAGCCCAGTTTGGATTAGCCCCCAACCTTTACCCTCAGGGCACCGGCATCGGCAGCATGTTTGTGAAAGCCGATGGCAAAATCGCCTTCGTCATGCACCTGGCGGACAACACCAAATTCACCGCCGCCTCCACCATGACCCTTTTTTGGGACTGCCCGCTCTTTGCGCAGCTGTACGGCAAAGGCGGCCTCTTCGCCGCGCAGATCATCGTGGACCCCGATGAAACTGACACGGATGCCACCGGCCTGGACGCACTTTGGTTCCGCCCCGCACAGCCCAAGGCCACCTCCTACCGCGCTGGCTGGCCGGACGGGTTGAGAATGTACATCTTCGGCAGCCAATACATCGCGCCGCCAGCCGCTCCACCGATGAGCGACTTCCCCGGCCTCGGCGCGGTGGACCCCGCCAATGGCAACGCCACACTCACTTTCCTGGATGGACTGCTGCCCGCCCCCCTGGCCATGAACCTCAACATGGACACGACCAGCAAAGTGACCAACGCCCCCGCCAGCGACAAAACCTTCACCGCCGCCCTCACCAAAACCACCGGCGAATGGAAAGGCGTCTTCACCCACAGCGACGGCAAAAAGCCCGCCTGGCAGGCCACCACCTTCCAAAAAGCCGGCACCCATCAAGGCGGCCACGGCTTCTTCCTCAGCGTCCCAGCCAAATCCGCCAACGGCCTGGCTGAAAGCGGCGCGGTGAGCATTCAGGCAAAGTGAATGATGACAAGAAGGGGTGGTAACACAAGCTCGTACGCCGATTGGGCTTGGGATGCTGGCCCTTTATGGACAGCAAGTTCTTCAAAAAGAATTCGGTTACGCTATGGCAGAACTCCAGGCTCTGGAAGCTCAGGAGTGTGGACTTTTGCTTCAAATCAACGGCCACATCGTCATTGAAAAACCAACTGAGCACTGTGAACTGAGGACTCTGTTGGGACGGACTTGAAAACAGACTGAAGTGTTTTCCCCCGAAATGTAAGAACTGCGGGCTACGTGGGCTTGTGAATTTTTTCACAAAGCCGCTTGCCGCCCTCTTTCGTAGCTGAATACTGCCCCCAGCGAACCCCCCCCTCATGGCGATCACCTATCTCCCCGGCAAAGAGCCACACACCCGCGAAAAACGGCTCATCTTCAAGAACATCGACCGCACGGGATACACCCCGTCCATCGACAGCTTCCTCGCCGATGGTGGCTACGAGCAGCTCAAAGTCGCACTCAAGATGGAACGCAGTGCCATCACCAACGAAGTCAAAGCCAGCGGCCTGCGTGGACGCGGCGGTGCAGGCTTCCCCACTGGAGTGAAGTGGGGCTTCATCCCTCCCACGAACACCAAGCCCGTCTATATCATCTGCAATGCCGATGAATCCGAGCCCGGCACCTTCAAAGACCGCTACATCCTGCATCAGGA
>CAYMHJ010000144.1:0-15269 GCA_964390165.1 uncultured Prosthecobacter sp.
GAAGCAATGCAGGCCCATGCCATTGAGTCGGCTGACGATGATGTTCCGCCGCATCTCGTAGCTCTGGCGCATCTCTTCATAGGCGCTGGAGCCCATTTTCAGGGCCTCGATCCCGGCGATCTGGCTCATAATGGGAGCGCAGAGCATGCAGTATTGATGGACCTTCATCATGGCCTCACGCAGCGGTGCTGGGGCGCAGGCATAGCCGAGACGCCAGCCAGTCATGGCGAAGGCCTTGCTGAAGCCGTGGAGGAGCACAGTGCGCTCTCTCATGCCTGGGTATTCGACGATGCTTTTGTGCTGACGGTTGTCGTAGAGCAGCTCGCAGTAGATCTCATCGGTGAAGACGAACAAATCGTGCTTCACGGCGAGTGCGGCGATCTTTTCCAGCTCCTCGGGAGGCATGATGCCGCCGGTGGGATTCGTGGGGAAGTTCAGCGCGATGATCTTGGTCTTCGGCGTGATGGCTTTCTCCACGTCGGCGGCCATCAGGGCGAAGTTGTTTTCCTCACGCGTATTCACCACGACGGGCACGCCGTAGGCCATCTTGATGCTGGGGCTGTAGCTGACGTAGCAGGGCTCGTGATAGATGACTTCGTCGCCAGGATTCAAAACAGCACGGAAGGCGATGTCGAGCGCCTCACTGACACCGACGGTGACGAGGATCTCTGTCTTCGGGTCGTAGGTGACGCGGAACTGCTTTTCCACATACTCGCTGATGAGCACGCGGAGGGGCTCAAGGCCCAGATTTGAGGTGTAGCTGGTCTGACCTTTTTCCAGGGAGCGGATAACGGCCTCGCGGATGGGCCAGGGGGTGGATTTATCAGGCTCACCGACGCCGAGAGAGATGACATCCGTGCGGCCAATGACGAGCTCGAAGAAGTCGCGAATGCCAGAGCGCGGGAGGTCGCGGATCTGGGTGCAGAGTTTATTTTCGTAGTCCATTGAGGTTGGGCAAAAACAGTTCTGGACTACCCATTAAGGACTGACTGGAAGACGCTCTTCGTCTCCGGTGGCATTGACCAGAAAGCCGGCCTGCTTGTAGGCCTTCAACTGGAAGTGCGTGGCGGTGGACAGCACGCCGCCGAGTGTGCTGAGCTTTTCGGCGATGAAGTTGGCGACATCGAGGAGGTCTTTTCCCTCGACGAGGATGGCGAGGTCGTAGCCGCCGCTCATGAGGAAGCATTCGCGGACCTGATCAAACTTGGCGATGCGGCGGGCGAGACGGTCGAATCCGCCTTCGCGCTCGGGGGTGATTTTGACTTCGACCAGGGCGGTGACGCCTTTTTGGCCGGCTTTCTGGCGATCGACGACCGCATTGTAACCCAGGATCGTTCCATCGGCCTCGGCGGCGGCGATGCGGCGGCGCACTTCGTCTTCCGTGAGGCTGAGGATTCCAGCCAGCTCAGCAGAGGAGCGGTTGGAGTTGATGGTGAGGAGTTGGATTAATGGGTCCATAAGATGGGGGCGCGGATATAAGCACTGTTCAGAAAGCACGCACGTTTTTGTTGTCTTCAGGTCCATGCCAGCAGGCCTGAGCCCAAAGAAGCTAGTTTTTCCCTGCACGATTCAACGCTGTCGGACGTACTTGCATCGAAGATGCGCCCTGCCGGGAATAAATCACCTGTCAGGGCGTCTGACTCCCGCCCGGTCCGCCGGGCAAAACACAACAAACCAAACTAACCATCAATTAACATCATGAAGAAACTCCTCGCACTCGCCTTCGCGCTCGTCGCCGCCACTGGCTTCGCCGCTGAATTCCCTGACATCAGCATCGCGGACCTCAAGACCGCCATCGCTGACAAGAAAGTCGTCGTCATCGACGTCAACGGCGCCTCCTCCTATGCCGCCGGCCACGTTCCTGGCGCGGTCGATTTCGCCTCCAAAGGCGCTGACCTTGCCAGCGTGCTTCCTGCTGACAAGAACACCCTCGTCGTTGCCTATTGCGGCGGCCCGAGCTGCTCCGCCTACAAGCGTGCTGCCAGCAAGGCTGCTGAGCTTGGCTACACCAACGTGAAGCACCTCTCCGCAGGCATCTCCGGCTGGAAGAAAGCTGGTGAGACCCTTGAGAAGTAATTCACCCCTGTGAATCCACACGCCGGGATGCTGGACAAGTGCCACATCCCGGCGTTTTTATTGCCCACATCTCCACCCTCTCCCCCTCATGAAAACACTCTTCCTTACCCTTTCCCTGCTCGCCACCGCCGCTCTTCAGGCTGCTGACACGCCAAAGGCCGTCACCTATGAAGGCAAAATCACCGGCGTGGTCTGCGTGTCCTGCAAAGAGCATGTGGCCGGTGCCCTGATGCAGAAGTTGCCTGGTGTGGTCAGCGTGGATGTGAAGCCCGGCGATGCCGAGGCGAACAAGCTGATCATCGTGGCGAACAGCGACGCGATCACCAAGGAATCCGCCACGGAAGCCCTCGGCACCTACGCGAAGAACTACAGCATCGTCAGTCTGGCGAAGAAGCAGTAATCCACCGGGTCTCCATGCTGCTACCAGAACTTCGTGTTCAGATTTGTGAGGCCAATCGTGCTCTCGTGCCCAGCGGGCTCGTGCGCCTCACCTGGGGAAATGTCTCAGGCATCGACCGAGCCAGCGGAATCTGGGGCATCAAGCCCAGCGGGGTGGACTACGACAAGCTGACACTGGCGGACATCGTGCTGCTGGATCTGGAGGGTAATATCGTGGAGGGCACGCTACGCCCCTCTTCCGACACAAAGACACATCTGCATCTCTACCGTGAGTTTGCGGAAATCGGCGGCATCACGCATACTCACAGCCTGAATGCCACGATCTTTTCCCAGGCTGGACATGAACTGCCGTGCTTCGGCACGACTCACGCGGATCATTTCCATGGGGCGGTTCCCATCGTCCGCGCGCTAACTCCTGAAGAAGTGGCGGCGGACTATGAACACTTCACCGGCGTGGCCATTGTGGAAAGGCTCCGCGAGCTTGGACTGAGTCCCATTGAGATGCCAGCTGTGCTGCAACTGCACCACGCGCCCTTCAGCTTTGGAAAGACGGCGATGGACTCGGTGAACAACAGCATCGCCCTGGAAATGTGCGCGCAGATGGCGCTCGGCAGCTACGCGCTGAATCCGGCGATGCAACCCATCCCCACGCACATTTTAGAAAAGCATCACCTGCGGAAGCACGGACCAAACGCCTACTACGGTCAGGGGAAACATTGATCACTCCGCACCGAAGAAGCCGCCAAGCTTCCGAATACGCGTCGGATGGCGCAGCTTGCGGAGAGCTTTGGCTTCGATCTGGCGGATGCGCTCACGAGTCACCTGGAACTTCTTTCCCACTTCCTCCAGCGTGCGGCCTGCGCCATCGACGAGGCCGAAGCGCTGCTCCAGAACTTCGCGCTCACGCGGGTTGAGGGTGTCGAGCACGTCCTTCAGTTTGTCACGTAGCAGATTCATGGCCGTGAGTTCCATAGGATCACGGGCTTCTTTGTCTTCAATGAAGTCACCGAACTCGGTATCTCCCTCACCTTCACCCACCTTTGCCTGCATGGAGACGGGCTGCTGAGACATACGCAGCACAGCGTTCACACGCTCGACAGGAAGATGGATCTCCTCGGCGATCTCATCCGGGGTGGGGTCACGCCCCAGTTCCTGGACGAGCTGTTTATGCACGCGCATCAGCTTGTTGATCGTCTCAATCATGTGGACCGGGATGCGGATCGTGCGCGCCTGGTCGGCGATGCTGCGGGTGATGGCCTGGCGAATCCACCAAGTGGCGTAAGTGGAAAATTTGTAACCGCGGCGGTACTCAAACTTCTCCACGGCACGCATGAGGCCCATGTTTCCTTCCTGAATGAGATCGAGGAAGGACAGGCCGCGATTGGTGTACTTTTTGGCGATGGAAATCACGAGGCGCAGGTTTGCCTCGATCATTTCTGTTTTTGCCCGAGTGGAATCGGACACGCACTGGCGTGCCTGGGCAGCGATGTTGCGAAAGCCTTCCGCTGTCTGCCACGCGTTTTGTTCGAACTGGTGAAGCCGATCCTTCAGATCCTGGGTGCGTGGATGCAGGCGGATCTCATGCTCCAAAGTGTGGAGTTCATCCAGCTTCCGCTCGATGAGGGCGACGAAGTCTTCATTGATCTTCTGTTTGAAGTAGAACTTGGCGCAGGATTTGAAGAAGGCAGTGCGGGCGGTCTCGAAACCGGTTTTGGCATTGGAGAGCTTCCTCCCGGTGGCCGTGCCGAGGGCTTTATAGTATTGACCGCACTTTTCAAAGGATTCACCAGCCTGCCCGATGAGCGGAGGGAGTCTTTTGAAATACAATTCCCGCTCCTCACTCTTCCGTTCGATGACGAGCCGGTCAAAACGCTCCATGCCGTCTGCCAGATTCTGGGCGTATTGAAGGTAGCTGTGGGCTACGAAGCCGATGTTTTGCAGGCATTGCATCAGGCTGGTCTCCGCCTTCTCGATTCGTTTGGAGATCTCGATCTCCTGCTCGCGCGTGAGCAGTGGCACCTGCCCCATCTGCCGCAGATACATGCGCACAGGATCATCAAACATGTCCAGCCGCGCATCTTCCTTGGCTGCGGCGGCTGCCACTGCTGCGGCTGCTGCGTCCAGTTTCGGAGCGATGGCGGCGATGAGGGCGCGAGGGGGCGTGTCATTTTCATCCGTGATTCGGATCTCCAGTGAGCGCAGGCGGGAGATGACTTCGTCAATCAGATCCACGGTAACGATGCCTGACGGCAGAGCATCATTGATGTCATCCCAGTTCAGATGATCCTGCTCTTTCGCAAGGCGGATCAGGCCGCGTATGCGTGACTGCACTTCAGGTGCGTTGATGTCATTGAAAATGTTCACCGGCACAGCCGTCTGATAACCGCTCTTTGGTGGACGGCCACGGCGCCTCTTCAGCAATACACCGTCTGGGGAGACCAGCGGCTGGGCCAATGTGGCAGGCTTGTCTGCGACGGGATACTTGCGCGGACGTCCACGGCCCCGCTTCACAGGCTGCCCATCAGGTGTCGATGACACAGCAGCATGCACGACGGCAGCGGCGGGCGCAGCAGAAGTGAAGGCGGCTTTTTTACCTGGAGCTGTTTTTTTAGAGACGGCCATGGGTGCCGTGAGGCGTCTGGGGGGGGGCGAGAGACAAAGATTGCCACGGGGGCGGCAAAGGGCGGGCGTCAATTATCAGAGCCGCCCCCCTGTGGTCAAGGTGATCTTCCTTTGTTTGAGAGAAACTCGAAGTGCGTCCAGAGGGGGAAAGCGGTTGCCTCGCTGTAGCGGGCGTGCTAGCGGACCGACCATTCCCTTAACCCCGCCCCAACCACCCGGCTAATACATGACCGCCCAGCAAATCCTCGAAGCCATCGGCCCCGAACTGCGAACGCAGATCCTCAGCTACATCCAGACTGAGGAACGCCCCGCCTACCGAGCGATGATGAATTCCCTGGCCGCCGCACGCAAGCTCCGCCCCCAGTTCGTGCTGGAGAAATCCCGTGCTCAGCAGCAGGAATGGGTCGTCAACCAATTGAATCTGAAGTCCAACGGCCCGGTGATCGAGCAGCTCATCCAGATCTGGCTGCTGAAATCCCAGAGCGGGATGCTCATCACTTTCCTCGACACACTTGGTGTGGAGCATGATGGCAAAGGCCAGGTCGAGAACCTGCCCGAAACCATTGACCAAGACAAAGCGGCTGCCGCCATACAGGCCCTCATCACCGCCTACCCGGAACGTCAGGTGGCACTCTACCTGCACATGTTCCAGATGCAGCGCCCCGAAGGCTGGGAAGGTCTGACCAAGGCCATCGAGGCGAGTCCGGGCGTGAAGCTCTGACTTCCACCCCACTCTTCCGGAATCTAGCGTTCGGACAGCTCGGGAGGATCTCAGGATTCGTATCAGGGAACCATGGAAGTCTTTCGCGAACAAAGTCTGCTGCTTTTCAGCGTGCCGCTGATCTTCGCGGCCATCCTGGCCGAACTCGCGCTCACACATTTTCGCCACATCCGCGCCTACACTTGGCGCGAGACATTGACGAACTTTTATCTCGCCGGGCTCAATGGCAGTCTGGACCTTCTTCTGCGGGCCGTGGTGGTGCTGCCAGTGCTGGTTTTCTGCTGGCAGTATCGCCTCATGTCCTGGGAGAAAGGAACGCCCTACTGGTTGGCCCTCTTCCTTGTGGAGGACCTCGCTTTTTATCTCCTGCACTTCGTGGATCACCACTGCCGGCTCTTCTGGGCTGTGCATGTGACCCACCACTCCTCACCGGAGTTTAACCTCACCACCGGGTTCCGCTCCTCGGTCTTCCAGCCGGTCTATCGCACCGCCTACTTCGCCCCCATTGCCCTGCTGGGCTTTGAGCCGCTGGACATCCTCCTCATGTATGCCGCCACGCAGATTTATGGCAGCCTCATCCACACAGAGCGGATCGGCAGGCTGGGCTGGCTGGAGCACATCCTCGTCACCCCGTCCCATCATCGCGTCCACCACGCTTCAAATCCCCGCTATCTCGACAAGAACATGGGCATGTGCCTCATCCTTTGGGACAAACTCTTCGGCACTTTCGCCGCCGAAGATCCCGCCGACCCTCCACGCTACGGCCTGACCAAGTCCCTCCCCGATCGCGGACCGGTGAACATCGTCTTTCATGAGTGGCGTGACATGCTGAGAGACTTCCGCCAGAGTTCACTGCCACTGCCCAAACGGCTCGGCCACCTGCTTCGCGGCCCCGGCTGGAAGCCTGATGGTCACTAGCCCCGACTGCGGAGCCGATCCGAGATCACCGCTCCAAGGATCACCAGCCCGAGCACGATCTTCTGCGTGTTGCTCTCCACATTCGTCAGGTTCATCCCATTCTGAAGTACGGCGATGATGAAGGCCCCCGCCAGTGTCCCGCCCATGGTCCCCTTCCCTCCGCTCAGGCGTGTACCTCCCACTACCACGGCGGCGATCACATAAAGTTCGTACATCCCGCCGTAGGTGGGTGAGCCGCTTTTCAAAAGAGACGCCGTCACCACCCCACCCATCCCCGCCAGCAGGCCGGAGATCAGGTAGGCCAGCATCACCACGCGCCGCACCGGCAGGCCGGAAAGCGTGGCCGCCTCGTAGTTCCCCCCCACGGCATACAGATGCCTGCCGAACCGCGTTTGCGTCATCATTCCATGAGCCAGGGCATACAGACCCAGCATCAACAGCACCGCATTCGGGATGCCCGCCACATCCGCCCCGCGTCCCAGCCAGACAAAGCTATCCGGCACCTGGTAGATTGATTGATTCTCCGCGAGCCGATACGCCAGACCACTGGCCGCCAGCATGACGGCCAGCGTCACGATGAAGGGCGGCACGGTCAGCCGGGTGATGATCCATCCCGAGGCCCAACCGATGATGCCACAAAGCAATATCCCACCCAGCGCCGCCACCAGCATCCCCGTCATGCCTGCCGACATCCCGCCGAAGACATCGCGGATCAGCAGCGTGGTCGCCACGGCGGAGAGTGCGATCAGGCTCCCCACACTCAGATCGATCCCGCCCGTGATGATCACCAGCGTCATACCTATCGCCAGGATCGCGATCACCGCGATCTGATTGGCGATGTTCACCAGGTTCTCCGCCTTCAGAAAGGTGGGCCAGAGCACCGTGCGCGGCGCGATGATCACCGGCCTCCCCACCACCGGGAAGTCCGCACCCGCCTCCTGCAGCACCAGCCAGCCAGAGGTCGTAGCGCTGCAAAGGATAGCTCTCAGCTTCATCTCCCTGGCCGCCAGCGACTCCAGACCCACCCGCGCCGCCTTTGGATCTCCCACCACCACCGCGGCGATACCCCCCGCGCGTTTCTCCAAGATCGCAGCCAGCGCGCGCTCCTCTGCCTGCTCGCCCACCACGATCATGACCCCTCCCTCCGCATCAGGGATGGCACCCAGCATCTGCTCCGCCGCCTGCTCTCCAGTCAGCGACTGCTCCTGTAAAGTCATGAGGCTGAAAAGCACGCACAGCATCACCAGCACCCCGAAGATGCCCAGATTCGATCCCATTTGCCGCCAGCTATGATTCATGTGGCCTCATGCTGTTCCGGTCGGGGCAGGTTGTTCAAGCAAAGACAGAGGTGAATTGCAGCACGCAGGGCACTCCCAGCCGATTCCCAGGACCCCGGCCATCCTGGCATGACATGTCCTACTTTTTCGAACGCAGCAGCAGGCTCGCCGCCATTGCCGCCAGAGCAAAGGCCAGGGCGGCATAGATCAGGCGGCGGGAAGATGGAAAGGAGGGCGCTGGAGCTGCTTCGGCAGGCTGCTCCGTTCTGACTGTCTCCGGCTGCTTCAGCTCCACGGACTTTGCCTCAGTGACTGCCGGGGGCTTCTTCTCCCCTGCCCCGGCCAGCGCCTCCGGCCAATCGATATTCATGAGGATGTCCCAGCCAGGGTTTTCGTTCTTCAGGCGGCAGGAGCAGCGTCCGACGAGGAACATGCAGGCTTCCTCCAACGATGCGTCATCGAGCTGGTCAAGGTTCCAGGCACCGAGCACCCGCCCGCGGCCAAACACAGGTGCGGCGAATGCTTTGGCAGGATCGATCTTGCCCTCCCGTCCGGCGAGCATGGAGATGAGGATCTTTTCCACAGGATCATCGGCGCTCAGGCGCAGCGTGGTAAACTTCAGCATCAATGCCGGGCCAGGGCCTAGCTGACTGTCGGGGTCATTCGGGTCCTGGGTTGGCAGAGAGGCCACCTGCTCCAGGAACCTGAGTCGCCTCTCGATTCGCTCGATCTCGGGCTGCGACTCCGCTTTGCCATCGTCCACGATGACCCAGACCACGCTCTCCCCGGCGAGGATGCGCTGGGTGATCTCCCTGCGTCCGGGGGAGTCGAGCACTGCCTCCAGGGCAGCCTTGTCCAATGCTCCCCTCCACAGACTTCTTTCGCGGGTCTTGGAGTCGCGCAGCTCAGCGGAGGTGATCCCCTCATCCTTCGCCGTGGTGATGTCGAGGTTGGCTTTGCCATTGGCCCGCAGTGGGCGGAGGAGATCTGTCAACTCCGTGTTCTGAGAGGTGCTGGCGGGCAGGATGAGCTGAAAACGATCCGCCTCCCAGCGGTCCAGAGCATAACGAAAAACCGGGATGGTGCAGGCGCAAGTCTCACCACGCAGTAGGACCGTGGTGAGGAGGAGGAGGAAGCAGGTGCGGAGCATGGGAGACCATGAGGAACGGCAGGGCGGAGCGCGAAGTTGCTCAAATACGAGGCATCTCGCACGCATCCGGGTCCGCAGGCCTGTCAGGCTGGCATGTCGCCTCTAGGGGAGGGCTGGCATGGGCGTTGCCCACCGGGGCATTCACTGCTAACAAACCCCTTCATGACAGAACTCGCCCTGATCCTCCTGCTTCTCTGCTTCAATGGCCTCTTTGCGATGGCGGAGATCGCCATTGTCTCGGCCAAGAAAGGACGGCTTCAGGAACTGGCCGACAAAGGCAGCAACGGTGCCCGGCTGGCGCTGAAGCTCGCTGAGAACCCCGAGCGCTTCCTCAGTACCGTACAGATCGGTATCACCCTCGTCGGCGTGCTGGCGGGGGCCTTTGGCGGTGCCAGCCTCTCAGGTTATGTCGAGCCCTGGCTGAGATCGGTGCCCCTGCTGGCGGAATACGCTGCGGACCTCTCCTTTGGTCTCGTGGTAGCCTTCATCACCTACCTTTCTTTGATCATCGGTGAGCTGGTGCCAAAGAGCCTGGCTCTGCGCAATGCAGAGGGCATCGCCTGCTGGATGGCCGCCCCCATGCAGTGGCTGTCACGCGTGGGCAGTCCGCTCGTCTGGGTGCTGGAGCTCAGCACGCGCACCCTAATGCGCTTCTTTGGCAAGGCAGAGATCCAGAGCGGACCCACACGCGCTGAGGTCAAAGTGCTGGTGCGCGAGGGTCTCGTCTTGGGCAGTATGCGCTATGAGGAGAGCGAGATGGTGGAGGGCGTCTTCGATCTCCGCGAGCTGCGTGCCGAGGAGATCATGCGTCCAAAGCCCAGGGTCGTCTTCGTCCATCAGGACGACACCGCCGCGAGCGTGGCAGAAAAGCTCCACGACACCCGCCAGATCATCTTTCCCGTCTTTGATGCCTCCCGCGACCATGTCGTCGGCCTCGTCTCCCTGCGTGACCTCTACATGGCCACCGCCCAGGGGAAAGACCCCAAGGTTAGCGAACTCATGCACGAGCCCCTCTTCGTCTCCGACAACCAGCCCGCACTCACACTCCTGGAGGAACTGCGGAAAGCACCCCTCTATGCCGCCGTCGTCACCGATGAATTCGGCATCGTACGCGGTCTGGTTACCATGGAGGACCTCGTGGAGGAGGTGGTCGGCGATCTCGGCGGGCCTCTCACCAAGCCTGGAGATGCGCAGATCCGCCAGACCGCACCCGACACCTGGATGGTGGATGGCATGATGGAGATCGACCCCGTCACGGCAGCCATTCCCGGGCTGGAGGCCGTGGTTCATGCCGAGGAGGAGAGCTTCCAAACCCTCGCTGGCCTCATCGTTCAGCATCTGGAGCGCCTGCCACGCGAGGGAGAGTCCTTCACCATGGGCGAGTTCCACATGGAGGTGGTCGATATGGACCGGCAGAGGATCGACAAGGTCTGCATCCGCAAGCTCCCACCACCCGAACCCACTTCGGTTGCCACTGACTCAAAGCCTGACACCACCGCCTAACCAAAGGTTCATCCTCCTGCACCCGCACTGTGCCCACGGGGGAAAAAGACCGGCCGCTAGCCGATCTCCACCTCCTGCCCCACCGCAGATTCATAGATGCGATGCAGCTTAAAAGTCTGCTGCGCCCCGATCTTCTGCCCAAACTGGGCCGTCAGATACATCCCCACCGCCAGCGCCAGCATCACCGCGAAGACCCACAGCCCCCACGGCGTCATCTCCAGCACCCACTGGCAGCCCCCCAGGATCAGGGAAAACAGCCCCAGTGATCCCACGATCAGGTAACCATAGAAAAAGGAGGCCCACATGTTCGCATTCGGGCCGTAGGTCCCATTCACCCGGGTGCTTCCCTCACCCTCAGCATCCAGACTCAGGTTCAGCCGGGGAGACCAGTAGTGCCGATCCTCCTCAGGTATCCGCAGGCAGACGAATCCAGGGAAGCTCTTCACCTCACAGCTCGCCGCTTCACGCTCCACCTGCTGCACAATCATCTCCCGCGCTGCCTCGACACCGAGGTGTAGCACATGGGAAAAGCGGGGACGGAGACGGAAGCTGCTCATGCATGTCAGCCTACCCAAAACGCCGCATATCTGTCAATCCTCCCCGCATCACCCGCCAGACTCACTCCAGCAGCCCCGCCGCATACCACAGCGCCCTCGGCAGGTGAAAGGGCCCCTTGAAGAGGCTGCCCTTCGCCCTTTGGGAGGGGCTGCCGTCGCGGTGCAGCCAGCCATACCACTCCCCATGCTCAGCATCGGGGAAGTGTCGGAAGCTCCAGTCATGCACCGCCGCGTGCATCACCGCGTACCTCTCCTCATGCGTGATCTCATAAGCCAGTGCCGTGGCGATGATCCCCTCACAGTGCGGCCACCAGAACTTCATGTCCTGCCAGTACTCCAGCACCGGCTTCCCATGCAGATCCCGGAAGTACAGCAGCCCTCCATGCTCCGCATCCCAGCCACGGGCCCACATCGCATCCAGGATCTTCAGCCCCAGCTGCATGTAACTCTTCTCCCCGCGCAGCCGCCCCTCGTGCAGGATGAACCATGCACACTCGATGGCGTGCCCAGGGTTCAGCAGGCGACCCTCCGAATGATCCAGAATGCTCCCGTCGGGTGCCACAGACTCCATCAGCACATTCAGGTCGGCCTTCCAGAACAGTCTCTCAATGTCAAAGATGAACCGGTCCACCCATTCGGTCATCGAGCGGCCCAGCAGCTCCACATGCCCCAGGTTTGCCCGCAGCTCCTGCGCCGTGACGATGCCGATCATCAGCGGTGCCAAACCAATCATTGGGCGAGTCTCCGCATTCACCTTCGGGGTCATCATTCCAGGCTCAAAGGAATGCTTCAGGTAGGTGGCATAGTCTCGCAGCGCCAGCTCCCGGTAGTGCTGATCCCCCGTCGCCTTCGCATACGCCGCATGGGCGATGGAGGCAAAGGCCTCACTATACACATACCGCCTCATGCGCAGCGGTCTACCCTCTCGCGTCACGGTAAAGAAAAGCTTCCCATCCGTGGCATAACCATGTTTGTCCAGGAAGGCGATGCATGAGCCCGCCGCATCCAGATACTCGCGGTCCTTCACCATGGTATTGAAGATCGTGGAAAACATCCACCCCGCCCTGCCTTGGAACCAGATGCTCTTGTCCGTATCGATCACCGACCCGTCACGATCCAGCGCCGTCAGGATGCCATCATGCTCCCGGTCCACACCATGGCGCAGCCAAAAGGGCATCACATCCGCTAACAACGTATCACGATACAGCGTGCGCAGGGCACGGCGTTTGTCTGGTGTGGAAAGGTAGCTCATGGGGTGTGCTCCACCCTTTACGCACCTTCCACCCCCTGCCCAGCACGGAAAGCAGTCGGAGTCATCCCCGTGTGCCGCTTGAACCATGCGGTGAAGTGCGGCGGATGTCTGAATCCGAGGTGGAAGGCGATCTCCTTTAAGGACGTGTCCTCACCCGTGAGCCGCGCACGCGCCGTTTCCAACCGCCGCCGTTCCAGCCACATCTGTGCCGTCATCCCCAGATGTTCCCGCAGCAAGTCATGCACCCGGCGTCCCCCCAGCCGCGTGCCCTCCCCCAGCTTGCCCAGCTTCAATATCTGATCCAGCGGCCAATCGTGCAGCGCGCGGATCAGAGACTCCAGACGACGATCCTGAATAGTGGCCGGAGGCTGCGGCTCGAGGCCCAGCCGCTGCAAACTCCGGACATATTCCGCGAACCATTCCCGAAAAGCCGTCTCATGACCGCACCAATCCAAGAATCCACGCGGCCTGCCCACAATCCCTTCACGATAAGGCACCTCCACCTTCCCTCCGTGAACCACCTGGAAAAGCTTCCGCGTCCGCTCCAGCAGCTGACGTGAGCGAGCGGAGGAGGAAGTGATGTTCAGCCCTGCCTGGAAAACCGGTGCCCCTCCCGGCCACTGGCAGCGGAATCCCACCGAAAGCAGCCGCGTCCCCGCAGCGAACCACTGCCGCCGCGTCCCTGGAGCCGTGTAAAAACCCTGCCCTGCTCTGACAATGATCTCACGGTCTCCCGTCCTGATCCGGCCTTCTCCGCTCTCCACCCAAAACCAGCCCGCTGGCACCGTGATCTCCTCCGACCACTGCTCCGTCACTGGCACAAATCCCTGATAAACCCAAAGCCACTCGAAGTGGAGACTCTGCCAGACGGCAGGAGGGAGGAGCGGGCTGGTGGACAGCATGATGTCTTTTGCGCCCATCATGCCTGCCCGGGATACTTCCATGGGGCGCGGTATTCTCGGCGGAGGAGCTTGGAGGCTTCAGGATCGCCGATGATCTTTTCTTTTTCAGCATCCCACTGAATGCTACGCCCGATCCGCCAGGAGATCATGCCGAGGAGTGGCAGGCAGCTGGAACGATGCGCACTTTCGATGTCGGCGACAGGGGCGCGTTTCTGGTCGATGGCGTCAATGAAGTCGGCCCAAAGCGCGCCGATGTTGTGCCCGTCGCCCTCAGGTTCCTGGAGCTGGTTGTCGCCATGAGTGATCTCGGCTTTGCCGTCAGCAGGGTAAAAGGTCCAGCCGTCCTTCCAGCCGATGTGAAGCGTGCCTTTGTCACCGTAGAAGTAGGCGCCAACCTGGTGCTTTTCGGCACTGTTCCCGGCGAATTTACGGTGCTCCCAGACGGCGGTGAAGCCCTCAAACTCGAAGGTGGCCACCTGATGGTCCGGCGCGTCGGTGGTCTGTTCTTGATCATTGAGGACGGGCTGCCCGGAGACGGGACGCCCGCCAGTGCAGAAGACACGCTTGGGACCTTTTTGACCGCTCCACCAGAGCACTTGATCGAGCCAATGGACACCCCAGTCGCCCATGGTGCCATTCGCGTAGTCGAGGAATCCGCGCCAGCCGCCGGGATGCATTTTAGAATTGAAGGGGCGCATCGGCGCAGGGCCACACCAGAGATCCCAGTCGAGGTTTTCGGGCACTTTGGCATTCGGCTTTGGCTGCTCGGGGCCGCCTCGGCTGTGGGCAAACAGACGCACCATGCCCACCTTTCCGACTTTCCCGGACTTTAGAAAATCCATCGCAGCGACATGATGCGGACCGATGCGGCGATGAAGACCGACCTGGACGGTGACACCAGCCTTCTTCGCCGCCTCCACCATGGCACGGCTTTCAGCGATCGTGTGGCCGGTCGGCTTCTCGACATAAACGTGCGCACCGGCTTCACAGGCGGCGATGCTTTGCAGCGCATGCCAGTGATCAGGCGTGCCGATGATGACGATCTCGGGCTTCGCCTCAGTGAGAAGCTGGCGGTAGTCTTTGTAGCCCTTTGGAGCCCTGCCGGTCTCGGATTCGATGTCGGCGACGCCGTTCTCCAGCACGTTCGCATCCACATCACAAAGCGCCACGACCGTGATGCGGCCGGAGGCGATGGCCTCGCGCAGGATATTCATCCCCCACCAGCCGCTGCCGATGAGGGCTGTGCGATGTTTCTTTCCATCCGCTGCGAGCAAAGGCAGCGCGGAGAGCGAGACAGAAGCGGCGGTGGCGGAGGAAAGAAAGGAGCGGCGGGAGGTCATGAGAAGTGAGCAAGCATGAACGGACCAGCGGCGCGGCGTCAATCGGGGAATCGTGACTGGGTCCGAATGCTGCGGAGAGAGGACTGAGATATGGGTTAATCTTCACTTTTCATCCGGGGGAATGCCCCCATAATCGCGGCCCCTTGAACACCCCCATGGAACGCCGCCCCAAATCACCCACCTGGACCATCGAAGACAGCGCCGAACTCTACGGCATTCGTGAGTGGGGGCATGGTTACTTCGACATTTCAGGGAAAGGCGAAGTCGTGGTAAACCTGAAGGACGGCAAAAAGACGAAGCCGGTGTCCCTGGCCCAGATCGTCAAAGGCCTGCGTGATCGCGGCACACAACTCCCAGTGCTGATCCGTTTTGGCGATCTGCTGCGCTGGCGCATCGATGAACTGAACGAGGGCTTTGCCAGCTCCATTCGTGAAGCGAAGTACCAGGGAGCCTACCGCGGCGTATATCCGATCAAGGTGAACCAGCAGCAGGAGGTGATCGAGGAGATCACCCGCTATGGTCGCAAGTATCACTACGGGCTCGAAGCCGGCA
>CAYMHJ010000145.1:0-15073 GCA_964390165.1 uncultured Prosthecobacter sp.
CTCTGAGGAAGGGTTGGCCTTGATGGTTTCGATGAGGACTTCGAGTTCTTTTTTGCGGGCCAGCAAGACGGGAGCCTTCAGGGCGGCGTCATCCATTTCAAGCCCGGCCTGGACGCAGATGCGGTGATTGTTGGAACCCTGCTGCACGGGGACGCGCCATTTGTTGGTGAGCTTGCTAATGATCTCGTTGTTATCCCTCCAGCGCTTTTGCTCGAAGGAGATCTTGGATTCCACACTGGCGAGTTCGGTCTGCGCTTCGATGAGGCGCTCGCGATCTTCGGCGCTGAGGGGGACGGGCCTGCTGGAGGGGGCCAGCACGGCGGGCCGCGCGGGCGTGGGCACGGCGGGGATCTGCATGGGCGCGATGACGACGCCTGCCGCAGGCGTGGCACCCGGCAGGAAGTAGAAGGGGCTATCCACCTTCACATATTCGGCGGGCTCCTGCTCATGCTGGTAGGCTTCTTTGGCGATGCGGGAGACCTCCTTGCGCGTGGCGATGAAGATGTCCTCCAGGCGCAGGCCGGGGGTCTTCATGATGTGAAAAAGCACGCTGCCGTAGAGGCCGATCTCTCCGTGGTCATCCCATGCCTGCTGGCCGGCATCAGCGGCGTAGGCGATGAGGGTGCCGGTGGGAGCGCGGGCGACGGGGGCGAGGCCGCGGGTGTTGCCGACACTGCGGACGCGGGCAGGCAGGGGATTGTCACGACAACAGTCGAGCACGAGAAGCTTTAGTTTAGAGCCAGAGGCTTCGAGTTCGCCGAGCACGCGACCGATAGGCACGGCGTCATAGACGAGCTGGCTGGAACTGGCGGGGCTGCTGTCGATGCCGAGCAGGTAGTTTTCCCCGGCTGACTGCACGGCGTGTCCGCCGTAGAAAAAGAAGGCCACTTCGGCATCGGCGGCCTTCACGGCAAAGGCATCGACCGCTTTGTTCATCTCCACGGTCGTGGCATCGGTGACGACGGTGATGTTTCCGGCAAAGCCGAGCGTGGAGAGAGTTTTCTCCGCCTCACGCGCCTCTGCCAGGGTCGTGCGCAGGGCACCGACGTTGGTGTAGTTTTGATTACAGATGATGAGGGCGTGACGTCCGCCTTCCGCGGCATGAATGAAGCTGCCGCCAGACGACCAGAGGCCAAGCGTGAAGAGCAAAAGGTGGAAGCTTGACCAGGACTTCATGAGCGAAAAATGACGGTAGAAGTATTCATGCCACGTCCTTGAGTCCGCTCAGCAGCCCCGCTTCGGTGTCGAGGTAGTCATGGCGGGGATCGAGCGGATGAATCAGAGGAGCGCCGAGTCGCTCTCGAAGAGATTCGGGCGGCGGCTGTCGGCGGCTGAGCGCCTGGTGCAGGGCGCTAGCGTTGGTGAGCACATCGTCGTACGCGTCAGTGATCCACCAACTGCATCCTAATTTGGAAAGGGGGACGGCGGTGATGTTCCAGAGACAAAGCACGGCGAGACTGGAATCACTGATTCCGGTGGCAATCTCGGACTCGATGGCTGGTTCGGCGAGCGGGCCAAAGGGAACCGCTAGTGCGCTCTGCGCCTGCTCATCGACACTGAGAATGAGGACATAAACGGGGCGCGACCAGCCCGGCTTCAGCGAAGGGTGTAGATGGCGAATCTGGCCACGCACGATGGGCACACGCACGCTGCGTGAGCCGCCTGCGGAGACCACAAAAACGCCGTCCTCGGCGGCACGGCAGGCGTCATGGGGGATGATGGAGTCACGGAGCTTGCCGAGGAGCGCTGCGGCGACGCCATCGGATGCACTGACAGTATAGGTCGTGCCACCTGTGTCAGGATCAAACGGCGGCGCGGCGGGCATTTCCGGTTCGGTGGCGGCAAGCCGCGAGTAGGCCTGCCAGTCGGCGGCCCAGGTTTGCAGTCGGAGTTGATCATTCATGGAAATTCAGAGGGGTTTCTTGGTTAGCGGCAGAGCTTTTCGCGTGCTGCTTCGATGGCTTTAAAGAGATGCAGCAGTTCGTTTTCCGACTCCAATGCCTGATGTTCTTTCAGCGTGGCTTTCAGGAGCTGCGCGAATGCCTCCCAGCGGTCCAGAAGCTCGGAGGCTGGCACTTTTTTCCTGTCACTGGCCTCTTCATTCAGCGTCAGACTCTCGGCCACGCCCTCGGCGAGCAGCAGCCAGAGCTCGGAACGATCCAGCAGTGCGAGCAGACCCTGGAGGCAGAAATAAATGACTCCATCTCGGTCATCCACTTCCAGTTGCTGCCCGGCTGGGTCAGCACGCATCTGCTGCGCGAGGTTCTCCATGCTCTTCACGGTGCCCTCGGCCAGGACGGAGTGCTTCACTCCGGCCAGTTCCGTGACACTCTCCTCCTTCACGGAGATGATCACATTGCGCCCGCGGCGGATGGCGCGCAGGCAGAGGCCGATTTTAAAGGGTAGTCGGATGGGCGGGAAAAAGCTGCCGACCTGGGCCTGGACGATTTTTCTCAATTCCGCCCGCTCCAGTTCCGTCCCCCAGTCCGGCTCCACGGACATGAGGTAGTCGAACATCGTTTTTTCGCTCGCTCCATCCTCATTGCCCACAGGCTTATCACCCCTGCTCATGCGCTGACGCAGGCTTTTCTTGCCAAACTCCCCCGCGTACTGCCTTGCCGCATCCCGGATGCGCATGCGGAACTGGCTCTCCAGATAGCGGAGCTTGTGATCGAGATCCGCCCAGGTGCCGCCACCGCTTTCGAAGACGCGGGCGAAGAGATCGTCCAGCAGACGAACGCCTGTGAGCGTGCGTCCGGCCACGAGGTATTGAAAGGAGTGGCTCCATGCCTCGCGTCCCGATCTCATGCGCGGCACCTCCGCATCGGAATAGCCGCCCTGATCGAGGCCGCTGTTAAAGGCGGCCAGTGCCAGCCCCTCGAAATAAAGCTCGGCCTCGCGGCTCAGGCTGGGCATCGGAGAACCCCTCAGCCATTTCGACCAAGCATCTTTGAGTTCCAGCCAGTAGGTGACTTTCTTGGAAAGGAGGGGGAGATCTGAGTCCATGCGCACGAGAAGCTAGGGAGTCGCTCAGGCAGAAGCAAGGCCGGAAAACGGCGGATGACTTGTCTCTCTTTGGAAAACAGCCATGATGCCCACCAATCACCCCACTGCCATGTCCTTTGACACCTCCTCGTTTTCAGGATCTGAGTCCGCCCGCCGGAAGACCTACACCATTGCTGGGGGCGGGGTTTGCGTCCTCCTTTTTGTCATGGTGTATGCTTTCAGCGGCTCGAAACCAGCACCCAGGAAGGCGGCGGAGCCTGATCAGCAGCTTGCGTCCATTGACGACCAGCCTGCTGAAAACCTCGATCAAATCGGCAGAGACAGTGGTTGGTACGACAACGTCCCATTGGGCACGATCATGGCCCAGAATCCGCAGGCCGGACCCGATGTGAAGGATGCTCCCACGACACCGCTTTCACCTGTCGTCATCGGTGACAATCCAGCCGTGGAACCAACGGCGGATTCAGTGATGAAGCCAGGGCAGGCTCCTGGCCCCGGCGTTGTCGCGCAAAACGGAACGAGTAGAGTGGCGGCCCAGGTTTCTGGCAGCACTGTACAAGGCAATAGCGCAGTCAATAGCACGGCTGTGGCGGGTGAGAGGCTGAAGCCTGGCCCCACGCCAGCGGTTCAAAACGGCGCAATGGCGGTCATCCAGCCGATTTCCGCTAACGCGACGAGTCAGCCGATCACTGCCAATGCGACGATTGATCCAGTCATTGCACCCGTGGGAACGATCTCACCCGCCAGCACGCCTGTGGCAACGATTCCTCCCGTCAATGCACCCGTGACGAAGATCGGGGCACCGGCAGCATCGCCAGTTCCTTCCTCGTCTGACAAGAAAGGCAAGAGCACAGCCTCGGTACAGCGGCCCAAGTTCGTCCGCCCGACTCGGAAACAGCCCGGAATCATCGCCAGGACGCGTGAGCTTATCACCGAACCCGAGTTTCGCCAAGCTACCAAACCCGCCGCCGCTCAGGCAAAGCCTGGGCAGACCTCCGTGAAGCCTGTCGCCACCACCAAGCCAGCACCGCCTGCCCGCGTCCGCCAGCAGGAAGCACGCACCTTTGCTGCGCAGACGACGGAGCAACTGCGTAAGCAGGGACTCATCAAGCCTGATCAGCGCATCCGGCTCCCACGCAGCACCGAGACGCCGAACCCAACCATCTGGCGTGAAGATGATACGCCAGCCACTGCTGAGGAGCGTCGTCCCTTCGGGCTCGTGCTGGCCGAGGAGAATCCCGCCTTTACCCCAGAAGGGATTCCATTGAGAACAGACATCCCTGTTGGCAGCTCGCCTCTGGAGAAAACCGGCCCAGACAAGCCGCTGTGGAAACGCCCGGAATAATCAAAACGAGAACTCAAACGTCACCGGCGGTTCATTTTGGCAGGTAAGTCCCGCACATCGTTCCCTTGAAACTTGAGAGTGAACATGAGTCCCAGCAGCCTCCCATGAACCTCGCTGAACTGCGTCAAAATCTCCGCCAGACCGCCAGTGCCGCACAAGCAGCCATCGCGCGGCGTTTTTTCAAAACAGGCCCTGGAGAATATGGCGAGGGAGATCGCTTTCTCGGACTCAAAGTGCCGCAAATCCGTGCCGAACTCCCCCACACCGATGCACTCAGCGATGCGGACGTTTTGGAACTGCTGCATTCTGAATGGCATGAAGAGCGGCTGCTCGCCCTGCTCATGCTCGTGCGTCGTTTCAACCGGGCGAAAAAGGATGCTGCCGCGCAGCAAAGAATCGTCACACTCTACCTCACCAACACGAAATGGATCAACAACTGGGACCTCGTCGATAGCAGCGCCCCGCACATCCTCGGTGCCTGGTTGCTCCAGCGCGACCGTTCCGTGCTCGAAACTCTCGCCGTCTCCACCAGCCTCTGGGAGCAGCGCATCGCCATCCTCGCCACGCAGGCATTCATTCGCTCCGGCGACTTCGCCGATACGCTCCGACTCAGCGCCCTCTTTTTGACCCATCCGCACGACCTCATGCACAAAGCCTGCGGCTGGATGCTGCGTGAAGTCGGCAAACGCGATCTGAAGCCGCTGCTGCAGTTTCTCGACGCCCACGCAGCCAAGATGCCGCGCAACATGCTGCGCTACGCCCTCGAAAAACTACCGAACGAGACACGGAAAGCCTGCATGGCGATGAAGTTGGGCCTGCCTGCAAATTCAGACAGGCACTCCTGAGCGACCACTTTCTTCAACACCTCCGCCGAGCAAACCACTTCCTCAACTCCTCTGCCCAGAGGACGCTGCTACCGATGAGGCCGAGAAGGAAGAAGTCGGCGAGCGGGATCGGCACCGTGTGGAATACGTGATTCAGAGTGTCGGTGTAGATGACGAGGACGTGGAGGAGATTGCCAAGGACGAGGCCGCCGATGAGCCAGGGATTTTTGAGCACGTCGAGGCTGAGGCTGGATTTGGTGGCGCTGCGGCAGTTGAGGACGTTGAACCACTGGCTGATGGCGACGAGCGTGAAGGTCTCGGTTTGCACGAGCTTGAAATCGGCACCGCTGCTCAAGCGCCAGATGAAGAAGCCAAAGATGGCGGCGACGCTGGTGCTGACCATGAGGAGCATGCGCTGCCACATGGCCCGCGTGATGAGTGGCTCGCCCATGGGGGTGGGCTTGCGGCGCATTTCATCGCCCTCCGGGCCTTCCATGATGAGGTTCACGGTGACGGTGCCTTCGGTGACGATGTTGATCCAAAGGATCTGCACGGCGGCCAGCGGCAGCGGATAGCCACACAGAAGCGCCAGCAGCAGCACGACTACCTCGTCGATGCTGGTGGCGAAGAGGAAGAGCACCACTTTCTTGAGGTTTTGATACACGAGGCGGCCTTCCTCGATGGCTTTGACGATGGTGGCGAAGTTGTCGTCGGTGATGACGATTTTGGCCGCGCCTTTGGCTACCTCAGTACCGGTGATGCCCATGGCAACGCCGACATCGGCGGTGGCAAGCGCGGGGGCGTCGTTCACGCCATCGCCGGTCATGGCGACGACTTGTTTCTGCGATTGGAAGGCCTCGACGATGCGCAGCTTCTGCGCCGGATGCACACGGGCAAAGACGGAGATGCGGTCGAGATTCGCACGCAAGTCCTGCTCGGGCATCAATTCGAGTTCGTTGCCGTCCACCGCGATGTCGCCGGGCCTGGCGATGCCCAGCGTGGTCGCGATGGCGAGTCCGGTGGCTTTGTGATCGCCCGTAACCATCACGGGGCGAATTCCTGAATCGAGGCACTCGGAGACAGCGAGTTTCACCTCATCACGCGGCGGGTCCATTTGCCCCAATAGGCCCAAGAAGCGCAGTTGGCCGCGAAACGGCTCAAAACCGGCTTTTTCGTCAATTTGCCCATTTTCGAGTTCCGCGACCGCGAGCACGCGGAGAGCCTGCGCGGCCATTTCGTGAGCCAAATCGACGGGTTGAGCATCGCAGAACGGCAGCAGGCACTCCGGTGCCCCTTTGACGAAGACGCGGGAGCCATGCTGCGTGGCCATCATCTTCGTGGCAGAGTCAAAGGGCAGTTCAGCGCGGCGCGGATGGGCTTTGCGCAGTGTCTCGGGCTCGACGCAGCCTTTGAGAGCCACGGTGAGCAGCGCGGCCTCCGTGGGATCGCCAAGCGCACGCCAGCGCGTGTCTTCGGCATCGGGCGGGACGAGTTGGGCGTCGTTGCAAAGCACGCAGGCCTCCAACAGGCGACGCAGCGCGGGGTCGTCGATGTCCTGGCCCTCATGAAGCAGTCTTCCTTCGGGCGAATAACCGGCTCCGGTGGCCTCGATGCGGCGTCCATCGGGCAAAACGAGCGTGGTGACGGTCATCTCGTTCTTGGTGAGCGTTCCCGTTTTGTCGCTGCAGATGATGCTCGTCGATCCTAGCGTCTCCACCGCAGCTAGCCGGCGCACGATCGCTCCACGCCGTGCCATGCGCTGCATGCCGACGGCGAGTGCGATGGTCATCGCGACGGGCAGGCCCTCCGGCACCATCGAGACCATCTGGCTGATGGCGACCATGAAAATATCCACGAACGGAATGCCGCGCATGAGCCCAAAGGCCAAAACGAGCGCAAACAGCACGATGCTGGCTGCCACGAGCCAATGACCGAACTGCGCGAGGCGTGTTTCGAGCGGCGTCTTCGGCTCCTCGGCCGTCGCGGTCATGCGGGCGATCTTGCCGACCTCCGTCTGCAATCCGGTGGCGACGACGACAGCACGTCCGCGGCCAGCGGTAAGATGCGTGCCGGAGTAGATCATGTTTTTGCGATCCCCGAGCCCGGCGTCCTCCGGCGAAACGTCGATGTGTTTCAAAACAGGTAGCGATTCACCCGTAAGCGCGGCCTCCGTGGCCTCCAAAGCGGCGGCTTCGAACAGGCGAGCATCTGCGCCGACTTGATCACCTGCGGCGAGCAGAAGGATGTCTCCAGGCACGAGTTCGCGTGCCTCGATGAGGGTTTCGCGTCCGTCGCGCACGACGCGGACTTTGAGCGACGAAAGTTTTCTCAAGGCCGCCATCGAATGTTCCGCGCGGCCTTCCTGGATGGCTCCGATCACCGCATTGACCATCACGACGACGAGAATGACCACAGCATCACTCGCATGACTCATCGCGAACGAGATCACCGCCGCCACGAAGAGGATGTAGATCAGCGGACTGGCGAACTGCGCAGCAAAGACCTTCCACATCGGCTTGTGCGCTTCCTCGGGAAGTTCGTTCGGCCCGTACTGCGCGAGGCGTGAAGCGGCTTCGGCGGAGGCTAGGCCGAAGCGTGCATCACTTTTCAGTGCAGTCAGCGTGGGTTCGATTTTCTCAGAGTGCCAGTTGAGAGGGGTATACGCAGGCATTTGAAATGCTACGCCAGGAAGCGGGCGACTTCTGGCGAATGATTATGCTGCTTTTGTGCCCCTTTTGCGCTCGCTTGATTACTTGCCCACGGCGCGCTGATTGAGCACGCTCTTCACGAGGCGCAGCATGTCTGCGGGTTCGTAGGGTTTGGGCAGGACTGCGGCAAAGCCGTAGCTGGCGGGCTTTGCCATGACGGGGTCGTCACTGTAACCGGAGGAGACGATGGCGAGCACTTCGGGATCGATCTGGCGCAGTTTTTCCATCGCACGCACGCCACCCATGCCGTTCGGGATACTGAGATCGAGGATGACTAGGTCAAAGGTGCGGCCGCTCTGTCTGGCTTCCTGATAGGTGCGGACGGTCTCGGAACCTTCGACCGTCTCGGTGACTTCGTAGTTCTGACTGGTGAGATTGCGAACGATGAGGGCGCGAACGAGTGGGTCGTCTTCGAGGATCAAAATGCGCGTGCTGGATGCCTGCGGGGCGGTCTCAAAGGCACGGCTGAGACCGAGGGCATCGACTTCTTCGCCATCGGCATCGACGGGGAGATAGAGGCTGACGCTGGTGCCCTTGCCTGGGTCGCTGCGGACGGAAATGGAGCCGCCGTGGGCTTTCGCGATGCTTTCACAGACGGTGAGGCCGAGGCCGGTGGCGTTTTCGGCTTTGCGGGTGCTGAAGTAAGGCTCGAAGATGTGGGCGAGGTTCTCCGTGGAGATGCCTTCGCCGCGATCCTGGACCTCGATGAGGATGCCCGTGGGCGAGGCGGGCTGATCTGCCGTGAGTTCGTGAGGGTAGTTTTCACCGGGATCATGCGGGTGGCAGCGGAAGGTGATGACGCCGCCATTCGGCTGGGCCTGCTCGGCATTGCGGACAAGATTGCCGAGTAGGCGGCGGATCTGGGCGGGGTCGATGGCGAGCATGGGCAGGTCTGGCACGATCTCCAGACGGTACTCGATGCGTGGTGCGCGGCTGTGATGCTGGAAGAACTGCTCGATGAGTTCTCCAGGCTGGGTCGGGCGTTTGATCGGGGCTCCGCCACGAGCAAAGGTGAGGAGCTGTTGGACGAGGCTCTGGGCTTGTAGGGTGGCCTGCTTCGCCGTGTGAATCTCGGGAAGCTGGATGACGGTGCGCAGGCGCATCTCTGCGAGGGATAGATTTCCTAGCAGGACGGTGAGCAGGTTATTAAACTCATGCGCGAAGCCGCGTGCAAGCAGGCCGAGGGACTCCAGGCGGTCCAGACGGCTGCGGCGCTCGGCTTCTTCGCGCTTGGAGGTGATGTCCTGGAGCAGGAGCAGGAGGCCTTCGGCAAAGGGATAGCCGCGCAACTCGATCCAGATCTGCTTTTCCTCCAGGTAGAGTTCCCGACTGACGGATTCACGGTGAAGCATGGCACGTCCGAGGGAGGCGTAGTGCTCCTCCCGCGTGGCGGCGGGCAGGAGATCCCAGAGATCCGCCCCGAGGAGCTTGTCTGTGCTGCGACCGAAGAGCTGCTGAGCGCTGGCATTCGCGTAGGTGAGCCGCCATGTCCCATCGATGGCAACGAGGGGATCAGAGATGCTTTCGACGACATCGACGAGCGGTGCCTGAGTGGAGGAGTCTCCTTCAGATGCTGACGAGGAGGAGACCATCGCATCAGCAGGCGCTGGCAGGGCGCGGAATAGGATGACGACACCTGTGAGCTGACCACTCTGGTCCCGAAGCGGAGTGGAGCGGTCCTGGACGGCGACGCGCCGCCCTTCATGGGTGGTGAGCCACACGGTACGCTCCTGGGAGGGCTGGGAAGGTGTGGCCAGCTCGACCATGGCGGGCTCGCCACTGGGCAGGTAGATGCGGAAGACTTCGTGCAGGGAGCGGCCCACGCTGGACTGCTGTGACCAGCCGGTGACGCGGGCGGCGGCAGGATTGATGAATACGATAAGTCCGGCGAGGTCGGCCACAATGACTCCATCCCCCAAACTTTCGAAAGTCTCAAAGTAGCTCTGCTCGCGGCGGCGGCGTTCGATCTCGTCCTGAACGCGGTTAGCAGCGACTTCGACGGTGAGGCGGAGTTCGTCGTGGCTGAAGGGTTTGAGAAGGTAGCCCTGGGGCTGGGTCGCCCGGGCACGATTCACGGTTTCGAGATCGGCACAGGCGGTGACATAGACGATGGCCACGGGGCCGCGCTGGCGGAGGAGTAGGGCGGTCTCGATGCCGTCGGTCTGGCCGTCGAGGTGGACGTCCATGAGAACGAGGTCTGGGCGCAGGTCATCGTAGAGGCGAATAGCATCCTCACTGCTGGTACAAGTGCCCACGACACGGTATCCGAGATCATTCAGAAACGCGGCCATGTCACAGCCGACGAGACCTTCATTCTCGACGATAAGTATGCGGATTCGGTCAAAACCGGTCATTTGGAGTTAGCAAAACCAAGCTAACTCTAAATATCAGAACTTGCTATAGGAAATCGCAAACGAATTTCAGCCCCGCCAAGTTCCGATCTGGAGATCTGAAGATGGCCGCGCATTTGTTCGGCAAAGACGGCGAGGATTTTCAGCCCCAGGCCGTTGCTGCCACCAGGGCGGACACTTTCAGAGAGGCCGATACCGTTGTCGGTGACGGTGAGTTCGCCGGAATCACTGTGGCAGCGCAGCGAGACGCGGACTTCACCTTTTCTGCCGTCGGGGAAGGCGTGCTCGAAACAGTTCGAGAGGGTTTCATTCAGCGTGAGGGCCAGGGGCATGAGCCATTCCTGCTGTACGATTCCAGTTTCGAGATCGAGGTGGACCTGGACGCGCTCAGGGGTGACTCCATAGCACTCGCGCAGACGCTGAAGGAGGACTTCGGCGAATTCGCGGAAATCATCGCCAGCCCCCAGTGCGACCTGATAAAGATGCTGATGGAGGTCGGCGATGGAGCGGACACGATTCTGGCTGGAGCGCAGGGCACCGCGAGCGGTGGGATCGAGGATGCTGTTGGATTCCAGATTCAGCAGACTGGAGATGATCTGGAGGTGGTTCTTGATCCGGTGATGGGTTTCGGAAAGCAGCAGCTTTTCGCGGGCGAGATTCACCGTAGGGGTGGGCTGGCGGGAACTCTGGGAGGCCACCGAGTGGCTGGCGGAAACGTGTCTGCCTGCGGGAAGTGCCTGGGCGGCAGAGTGTTGGATGGTCTCGGTGACTTCGCTGAGGGAGAAGTCGTGCCCCTCATGCCCCATGGCCTGAATGGTCACCCGAATTGGCTGTCGTGCGCCGTTTTGGGAAAAGCAGACGAGCTCAGTGATCCTGCCCGGCAGGCGCGCCCACCGGCCGAGGTCAGAGTAAAAGCCGCTGGCATCGGAGGGGCGGAAGTAAAGATGGAGTGGTCGTCCGATGGCTTCTTCCCTGGTGAGTCCGAGAAGAGCCAAGCCGCGCTCCGAGCAGTCTTTGATACGTCCGTGGACATTAGTTTGGAAAAGGAGGGCCTCCGCAGGCACGCGGCTCTGGCTGGGTTGGAGGGGTGGGGAGAATGCTGCGTGGCGCTGGGCTTGAACATCCGGGGGGGCAGTCTCGAAGAAATGGATGGTGCAGTGCGGCTCGCCCTCGGCATCCATGACCTGGGCGAGGTGCAGCCGTGCAGGCCGGGGCTCTGAATCTTCGTGGTGGATGCTGACTTCGAGACTGGTGCTGCGCTGATTGCGCAACTGGAGGTCGCGCACTGCCTGGGTGCGTGCATTGGCACTGTCTGTGGACAGCCAGCGGTCGAGAGGATGCCTGCGCAACTCGTTCTTCGGATGCCCGAACATCAGTTCGGCGAGGTGATTCACTTCGAAAACAGAGCCTGCCTTATCCATCAGGACGATGGACAGAGGAGCCTCCTGCAGCAGGGCGCGGAACTTCGCCTCGGTGGCGCGGAGCTGCTCCTCGTGGCGGCATTTTTCCGTGGCGTCCTGGATGCTCACGAGCAACCCGCCGCCCTGCAGACCCGCAGGCTGAAATTCAAGATCCTTCAGCAGCCCGTCCGCCGTGGCAAGCGTGAAGGTCCGGGTGAGTTGCCTGCGCCAGACATCTTCCCGCCAGAGAGTGGCGATGTGGTCACGATGCGTCTCGCTCGGGCAGGCGGCGGCGAGCCATTGCTCCACAGTTTCGTCCTTCTGCAGAGCCCGTCCGAGCAGTCGGGTGAGGGGTTGATTTTGAAACAGCGCCCCGCCCAATTCATCCAGAACGAGCACGCCGAAGGGCAGCGAATCGAGATAGTGCCGCAGCCGCGAATCACGTTGGGTGAAGGTGCGCTCGGCTTCGTGAAGTGTGCGCAGTTCCTGCCGCGCCCGGGCCAGATCATCCTGCAGCCGACGCAGTTCCAGCCCAGCGCCAAGGCTTTCCGAGTTGGCTGGCTGGGTAATGCTGGCAAGTGCCGAGGCAATGGCGGGCAGGTTCGATGGAGGCAGCCTCGGCGCGGGTTCCGCCGGTAGTGCAAGGGCAGTGAATGCACGAATCTCCGAGCCTTCGGCCAGTCGTGAAAAGAGCCATCGGGATGCGGCGGCTGGAGCACTGAAATCGGCGGAGCCACCCCATGGTGCCGGGGTGTTGGAGATGCTTGCCGGCGGGGAGATGAGGGTGGAACCAGGCTCGTCTGGATCAGATAGAGTCTCCAGTGCCGCAAGCACCTGCTGCTTGAACATCCCTGATTGAGAACCGTCTCCAAAGGCTTCCCAAAACTCCGTCTCACCCTCTTTTAGTCCACGGGCGAGGCAGAGGTTTTTGGCCGCCATGTTCGCCTGCTGGACGACTCCCAGAACATTGACGGTGATCATAGGAGCGGCCAGAGCCTCGAGTATGGAGGCCGACGATGCTGGTTCGCTGGAGACAGACGCGCTATCCCCGTCACTTATCACCTCAGGAGCGGGCTCGTTTTGGCCGAAACGCTCGCAGATGATCATCAGGCCTCCCACAGTGGCGTCTGCATGACGCCTCCAGGGCCGCACCTCCCAACGGTAGATGATTCGCCTGCCGTCCTCCCCAGCCAGGGCATCATGTTCGCTACGTATCACATGCCCCTGCAGTGCCCTCTCATAGACCTGACGCCAGCCTGGGTGGAGGCTGGGGAAAATCTCGTACTGACTGCGCCCGATCAAAGGAGCCACACTGGAAAGGCCAAACTCCTCGACCCAGGCACGGTTGGCCAGCATGTAGCACATCTGCGCGTCAAACATAGCCATCGCCACCGGGGCATTTTCCACCAGGGCGCCGAGCACGTTCTCCCTGTCCTCCCCTCCCGCTACCGTGTCACTTCCCTCCTGTGTCTCTGGCGTGGGTCCAGAACCCGTCTGCTGACGAGGATGGATCACGTTTCGGAGGACAGAAGATGACATGAGAAGCCCGGAAGAGAGAAACTTGGTTTTTTTGAAATATAAGCATCACTTAGCTTATCAACAAGGAGAAACCTGGTCAAAAATGACACTCAAAACAGAGTTTCACTCGCTCTTTATTCACGATGGTAGGGTTCACCTCGGATGATGCTGTATGCACGGTATAACTGCTCAGCTAGGACCACCAGAGCGATCTCATGCTGAAGGGTGAACGACGAGAGCGTCCAGCATTCGTTCGCAGCGTCCCGGAAAGCCGCCGAGTGCCCATCAGCTCCACCGATGATCAGGCTCACGCGCTTGGTTCCGTGTAATTCATGATCTTGAATCCACCGCGCCAGTTCTTTGCTTCTTCTGCACTTACCGCGTTCATCCAGAACGATGCGAAGACTGTCTGCACTGGCATTGAGCAATAGATTTTCCACCTGATCTCGCGGCCCATCCTTCACGATGATGTGTTCCACACGAACTACTCTTTTGAGTCGTTTCAGATAGTCTTCCATTGCCACACGAGCCCAAGGCAACGCGGGTTTGCCAACGGTGATGATTTTCCAATGCATGTCAGTCTTTTGGAGGAGTGTGCGAAGAAAATCCACATCTGAAAAATATAACTTTAATGGATAATAAAGCCAATGCATCTAGTTCCCACAGTCATTGTTGTTGCAAAAACAAAAAAGTTCACTAAAATGGGAGCGCGAAATTAAAAAATTCGATTCCCATGAACTCACCTCAAGCACCCCTCCGCCTGCCGCTGCTCGGTATTACCGTCATGGCTCTTGCCTCATGCTCGATGCCTCCACGCGATGCATGGAACCAGATCCAAAGCCGCGGATTGATCTCCTATTACATGGGCAATCAGTCCGGCGCACCGCTGGGTGGGACTACGGCAACACGTCAAATGGTGGCAACCAGCACACCCTCCTCTGCAAGCACGACCAAGCGCACCTTTCAGCCGCCGGTCAATAATCCTCCCCCTTCCCAGATTTCTGGCGATCTTCCCGTGGCACGCCTCGTTACCGATCTTCCAGGTTACGTCCGCACGCCCTATACATCACCCGGTCGCTTGGTCGATGTTCGCGGGATGAGCCCGGGTTCCAAGGTGGTCTGCCCCTACACTCAGAAGCCCTTCATCGTTCCTAACGGAATGAATTCCGGAGCACCCAAGGTCGCAGCGGCTCCGACTCCCCGTATCCGCACCACCCCTCGTGTCGTTCAAAACAGAGAACCCGAAGTACGCACTGAGCCAAAACCTCCAGTCCCCCCCTCGGTGAAGCCAAACACCAATGTAGCTGCCATGACTCAGCCCACACCGGCGCCTGAGCCCAAGCTCGAACCTGCGCCGACACCCGCCGCGTCTGCTCCGGCTTCAGACCTTCCCTATGGCAGCGCCATTCCTGGCCGCGCCGGATTCGTGAACAGCCCGTATGCTGCCAAGCACCAGCTCGTCGATGTCACCGGCCTGCCTACTGGCATGGAAGTGAAGTGCCCCTACACCGGCAAGCTCTTCCGCGTGCCGCCACAGTAGTCGCCGGCCTCTGAGTTCTCTCTTCATAATGCCCTGCTTCAGCGATGAAGCGGGGCTTTTTGTTTCTCAGCTTCACTGCTTGGCCGATTTCCCCAAAAATTTGTCTGCCAATCTTCTGCCACCTTCTCGTAGCATGGAGCCATCATGAAGAAGCTGCTTCTCTCCGCCCTCCTGTGCCTCATCGTTGCTGCCCAGCTCCTCGGGGCAGGCAAAGAAATCGAAGGAGAGCGAAAAGCCGCCCAGACCGCCTGCCCCACGCCCGAAGAAGCTCGTGCGAAAATGAGCGTTCCCGAGGACTACGAGGTTCGCTGCTTCGCTCATGAGCCGATGGTGCAAAATCCCGTCGCCATGACCTGGGATCATCGCGGTCGTTTGTGGGTC
>CAYMHJ010000146.1:0-13389 GCA_964390165.1 uncultured Prosthecobacter sp.
GACGATGTCTTCAAGCCCGTGGGCATCCTCAGCGGGGGTGAAAAGAGCCGTCTCGCGCTCGTCCGCCTGCTGCTCGATCCGCCGAACCTCCTCCTCATGGACGAGCCCACCACGCATCTCGACATGGGCAGCATCGATGCGCTCATCGGCGCGCTTGAGGACTATGAAGGCACGCTCGTCTTCATCAGCCATGACGTTCACTTCATCCGCGCCATGGCTCGCAGCGTCCTCCACATCGCCTCCGGCGTGCTCACGCCGTATGCGGGAGACTATCAGTACTTCCTGGATAAAACCAAGGCCACCTCCGCCCGCGAGGCCCTCACCGCCACTCTCACGAATCAGCAGCCGACCAACACATGGAGCGCTCCTTCCACAGCCGCCGCCGCGCCGAAGCGTGAAAGCTCCGGCCCGAAGAGCAAGGAGCAGCGCCGACTCGAGGCCGAAGCCCGCGCCGCCATGGGAAAGACCCGGAAGGGCGTCGAAGATCGCATCGCCCGCATCGAGGCCGAACTCGCCACCCTTGAGAAGAGGAAACTCGAACTCGTCGCCCTCCTCCAGGATGGCAGCACCTATTCTGATGCCGTGAAGTTCCGCGCCCTCACCGAGGAACTCGAAGGCATCGAGCCCCAGGTCGCCAAACAAACCACCGCCTGGGAAAAGGCCACGGAGGAGCTGGAGAAAATGGGCTCGGCGTGAGTCGTATGACAGCGCTGCCGCGCGGCCTTGCCGCTGGTAGCCACTACTTAGAAAAGTTGTCTGACCGTTCTGACTGGTGGAGGGCAACCCACCACCGCACACATTCTATAGCCTCACCGCTGCCGCCTCGTCATCAGCCACCAAGCAATGGTGCCAGCGGTCAGCGCCATGCCTGCCAGCCATCCCAACCCACCCATCTGCCGCTGAGGCTGACTTGGCGGGATCACCGCAGCAGGTTTTCGCGGAATCTGGATGGCACGGCTGCTCTCCCCTGGGAAAAGCACCTGCACCTTGGGCTCCGCCATCTCCGGCGTCTTCAGCAGCAGGATCAGACTCACCTGCGCCTCACGCGCAAAACTCAGGACAAACTGCTCAGCCCCCGTGGGCACCTCGGCACTCAGAGTTCCGAGCAGATGCGTCTCCGCTGTCTCAGTCGTCACCGGCAGATTCATCGCCCCATCCATCGCCACAAAGGTCATGCCCGCCAGCGGCTGCACCTGCCCGCTGAAGCACACCTGCACATGCTTCTGCAAATGCTCGGTGGCCTGGGCGAACGTCGCCTTCACCTGCTCTGGCGACTGCTTCAGATACCAGTCCGCCGCCACCGGAGGCAGCGAGGTCGGGATCGACGAAAGAAACACCCTCGGGTCCAGATTCACCTTCAGCTCGTAGCTTCCCGAAGGCTCAAAGGTGGCCTCGATCGTCATGTTCGGCACCTGATGCGCCCGGACGGTGGCACAGGCGCAGAAACAAAGGATCAGACAGCGGAGAAGAAGCATCGAAAGGAAGTGCGTAAGTGCGATGCGACTTCTATACCCAGCCATAGCGTTCGTGCATCGTCCATTCTGCATCCAATTCAGTCATTACGGAGTCACTAAGCCGCCTTGACCAGCATCACGCCCTCGCTTTGAATCCGCCCCCGCTTTCCATGACCCTCCAAGTCACCAAAATGAACGGTGCCGGCAATGACTTCGTCATGCTGGACAATCGCGATCTCTCCCTCTCCCTGACCAAGGATCAGATCGAGAAGCTCTGCGACCGCCATCGCGGCATCGGTGCCGATGGACTTCTCTGCGTCGAGCCCGCCACGGACGGCGGTGACTTCAAGATGCGCTACTACAATGCCGACGGTGGTGAAGCCGAGATGTGCGGCAATGGCGCGCGCTGCTTTGGACGCTTCGTGAATCTTTTGCACGATGGCAAGCTCACCAAGATCGCCTTCGAGACACTCGCGGGCATGATCTCCGCCGAGTTTGAGGCCGATCAGGTGCGCATCAACATGAGCGCTCCGCACAGCCTCAAGCTGGCCCAGGAGTTACCCGTTTCCCAGACGACGCTCACCGTCCACAGTGTGAACACCGGCGTGCCTCATGCCGTGGTGTATGTCGATGATCTGGAAAACGTCCCCGTGATGGAATGGGGCGCTGCACTGCGCTACCACGAAGCCTTCAAGCCTAAAGGCACGAACGCCAACTTCGCCAAAGTACTGGCCCCCGGCAGCATCGCCATCCGCACCTACGAGCGTGGCGTCGAGGGCGAGACCCTCGCCTGCGGCACCGGCATGGTCGCCTGCGCCCTCATTCATCATGAACTCACCGGCGCTACCAGCCCCGTGAGCGTCCTCGTGAAAGGCGGCGACACCCTCCGCATCGGCTTCACCGAATCCGCCCCGCATGAATACACCGACGTGACTTTGTTTGGTCCGGCGGATGTGGTCTTCACAGGGACGGTCTCGATCTGATGTGCCATGCCAGAGATTAGCCGGTTTTTAGGAGTCGTGATCCGAATGCATTATCGGGATCATGCACCGCCGCATTTCCATGCCCATTACGGCGACTACGAAGTCACGGTGGAGATCGAGACCGGCATCATTAATGGCAGATTCCCCAAACGTGCCCTCAATGCCGTGCTCGAATGGCATGAGTTGAATCGAAGCGCGCTTCTTCTCGACTGGCAGAAGGCTGAAAAACGTGAGAGTTTGGACCCCATTCCGCCTTTGGAGTAACCATGAACTTTCTGCACATCACCCAAGCAACCCATGCTGGCGCGCACCGCCTGCATCTGGAGTTCAATGACGGCGCCAGCGGCACTGTCGATCTGTCGGAAGAACTCCACGGCCCCGTGTTTGAGGCTCTCCGCGACATCGACTACTTTGGGCAGTTCAGCCTTGTTGGTGCGACCATCGAATGGCCCAACGGCGCAGATTTTGCTCCTGAATACTTGCACTCGCTGCTGGCAAGCGCATCCCGTCCGCTTACCGCCGCTTAACTTTTCCCAAACCACCCCATCCATGTTCGCAGGAACCCACACAGCCATTGTCACCCCCTTCCGAAACGGTCAGATCGACGAGGAAGCCCTCCAGAAGCTGGTCGATTTCCAGTTCGCCAATGGCGTGACCGGCGTCGTGCCCTGCGGAACGACAGGTGAATCACCGACCCTCGATTACGATGAGCACGAGCGTGTCGTGAAGCTCACCGCTGAGTTTGCCAAAGGGCGCGGCATTGTCATGGCAGGCACGGGCTCCAACAGCACGCGTGAAGCCGTGGAAATGACGCAGGAAGCGGAGGCCGTCGGTGCTACCGCGATCCTGCAAGTCGCTCCGTATTATAACAAGCCCACGCCTGAGGGCCTTTACCAGCACTTCAAAGCCGTCGCTCAGAGCACGAAGCTGCCGATAATGCTCTACAGCATCCCCGGCCGCTGCGGCATCGAGATCGGTCTCGATGTGCTCGTGCGTCTCGCCGAGACCTGCCCGAACATCTGCGCCATCAAGGAAGCCGGGGGCAATCCCGAGCGCGTGAATCAGATGAAGCAGGTGCTGCCCGCCAGCTTCGAGATCCTCTCCGGCGATGACAGCCTTACCCTGCCCTTCATGGCCGTCGGCGGTGTCGGTGTCGTCAGCGTCGCTTCAAACCTCATTCCAAAGCAAATCAGCGACATGGTGAAGCTCGCGCTCGCTGGCGACTTCGCCGGTGCTGGCAAACTCCATCATCAATACTACCCGCTGCTCGCCGCCTTCCTGAAGCTCTCCACGAACCCCATCCCGATCAAAGCAGCGATGGCACTCGCCGGTCATTGCAGCACCGAGATCCGCCTGCCGATGGTCGAGCTGGAAGAAGCCAAAGTCGCCGAACTCAAGGCTACGATGGTGAAGCTCGGGCTTCTCTGATGCCAGAGACTCGAAACTGAAGCCCGGCTGACTTGAGTCGCCGGGGTTTTCTCCACGCTGGTGTGGAAGCATCAGCGCGGCTTCATCATGTCCGGGCTCTTGGCGTCCTCGGCCCCCTTCAGTTGAAGGGAGGAATAGTGGTCGGGCCGGCGAGATTCGAACTCACGACCTCTTGCACCCCATGCAAGCGTTCTACCAGGCTGAACTACGGCCCGACCTTTTGGCGGGACAGCGTGAAGCTGTCCGGCTGGGGAGGCGGATGATGGCGGGAACCACCCTGTTTGCAACTGACTTGTTCTCGATGAAGCAAAATTATGCACGCCTTCCGCGCAGCATCCCATGCACGATGAACACCACGCCTGTGAGCACCATGAACAAGGAGAAAAACTGCCCGCGTGTCATGCCCAGAATCGCCTCAGACCCCGAGTCCGGCTGGCGCAGTGACTCCAGAGAGATGCGTGCGACAGCATAGAGCAGGAAGAACAGCCCCGTGATCACCCCATGAGGCATGCGCGGCCAGCGCATGCGCACGAAGAGCAGGATGGCGCTGAGAAACAGCCCCTCCCCCAGAGCCTCATAAAACTGCGAGGGATGGCGCGGATGCAGGATCGCTTCCAGTTCGGCACGGCCTCCACCATTTTGCTCGAACCACGCGATGATCTCAGGGCTGTGCTGGAGATTCAAAGGCAGTGAGACAGCTGTGCCGCCCTGCTTCACGAAGTCCTCATGCAGCAGCTCTGTGGGGAACTTCATCGCCCACGGGACATTCGTCACGCGGCCGAAGAGCTCGCCATTGATGAAATTGGCGATGCGTCCGCAGAAGACGCCAAGCGGAGCGCCACACACCAGCGTATCGCCGATGCCTGTCCATGAGATTTTGTGTTTGCGAGCATACCAGAGACAAAACAACGCCACACCGGCGATGCCACCATGACTGGCCATGCCGCCTTTGTGGATCATGAAAAGCATCCAGGGTGTCTGCACGAACTGATCCCAGTCGTAGAGCAGCATGTAACCAATGCGCCCGCCGAGCACGACGCCGAACAGCGCCACCAGCGTGATGAAGTCCGCCACCTGGGATTCCTTGATTTCCGACAGCCCGCGCTGAGAGAGGAAGATCATGACCCGATACGTCAGATAAAAGCCCAGCACATAGGCTAGGCCGTACCAATGTAACGCAAACGATTCATTGAACCGAATCAGGTGCGGGCTGAGATCGTGCAGATAAAAGGCAAGAGTGGGCATTATGGTATAAAAACGACCGATCCTTCGATTCAGGCACCTGCCACGGCAAGCAAAAGCAACGCAACGAATGCATAACAGAGTTCAGGCTTTGCTCGTAATCGTCAGAGCCCGAATACCCTCACGTTGCAGATGACACATCATCGCACGGAGTTCGAGCACCCTCTCGGCAGACTGATGATCGGGATAGGTTTCCCGATCATCGCGCAAAGTTTTCGCTCAATGTTTTGCTGACACGGGTTCGACGCCTAGCCGTCGTAAACATGAGCAAGATAAAGGGTGGCCACTTGGCAGCACAGTGGAAGCGTATGGAGAGGATTTGTGGACGTATCAGTTAAATCCTGTGGTTGCTGGCAGCACGGCGCAGAGCCTTGACGGTTCTGCTTGGCTTGCTGTGGATGACGCAGTGACGAAGACGTCCCTTACTGGCATAAGCGAGCGATCAATCCTTTATCTCCTTCAGCAGCTTCTGAGAGAGTTCGCGGGCGAGGGGTTGGTTGAATTTTGGGTCGCTGGCGGCAATAAGGTCAGTGCGGGCGTTGTCGGTATCGCCTAGGGCGAGATGGGCGCGGGCGCGGTTGTAGAGGATGTAGGCGTCGTCGGGAGCCAGGGGCAGGGCGGCGTTGAAGGCTTCTAGGGCGTCATCGGCTCGGCCAAGTTGGAGCAGGGAGTCGCCACGGCGGTTGTTGGCTTTGGAAAGAAGCTCGTCGTGCAGGGGATGCGTGGGCGGTAGGCACTCGGGTAGGGCCGCGATGACGAGATCGCAGGTTTGCAGGGTGGCTTTGGCTTCGCTGTCGCTGAGGTCGGGCTTTTTGAGGGCTTCTTTGACCTGATCGAGCAGGATTTGGAACCCTTCGACTATCTGATCATGAACTCCCATTCCTTTGGCTTCAGCCAATAGCTTCAATGTTTCTATACACTCCAAGTCGCGACCTTGCTTTGCCAGCTTCAGAGCTTCTTTGCCCAGCGTCGGTGCGGCCACGGGCTCGGCTTTGACCGGGGTGGTCATGGGCACTGTCGCTGGCGGTGGGGAATCGGTGCCGGCGAGGTAGATGTCATCGCCGACGAGGCGGGAGTATTCGGCGGGGATCTGCTGGCCGCTGGAGCGGTCGAGCACGGCAGCGCGGGTGCGTTTGAAGACCTGCTCGATGGTGAGTCCTGGGGTGCGTAGATGCCGAAGCAGTTCCTCGGTGTAGAGGCCGTTGGTGCCGTCGCCATCGAGCGCGGTTTGTCCAGCATCGGTGGCAAAGGCGATGAGTGATCCAGCAGGCGGTTTCATCTCGGCGAGACCGCCGGGAGTGCCTGCAGCATCGCGGGTGCGGCCTGTGCGGGCAAGCGCCGTGGTGCGGCAGGCATCGAGGATGATGAGATTGCACTGAGCACCGCCGGGTTTAAGATCGGCGACGGCTTGCTCGATGTTGAAGAGGCGTGTCTCGGCCATGAGGCGCAGCGTCACGTCGTCCGCGCCATCGGGCTGGTAGCCGGACTTGATGGGAAGCAGGTAATTTGACCCCGCAACGCTGATGCCATGACCGGCGAAGTAGAAAAGCGCGACCTCCTTGCCCGTGAGCGTGGCGCGGAAGGCGAGCAGGGCTTTCAGAAGCTGATCGCGCGTCACATTTTCCTTCAGCTCGACGGTGAAGCCGAGTCCCTTCAGCGCAGCAGCCACGGCGCGGGCATCATTCACGGTGTTCCGCAGAGGTCCGGCAGCGGGTTCATACTTGGCATTGCCAATGACGAGCGCGGTGCGCGTGGTCTCGGCTGGCAGGCCGGGGCTGGCGAGCAGCAGAAAGAGGAAGGCAATGAGCAGTCGTGGCATGGTGGGTGGGAAGTGGTTGCGTGCCGGGCGGAGAAGGCAAAAGAATGGCGGCACAAAATGATGCCGTCCAGCCAAGCTCTCCGCCACCTCACGATCTCCGCGATGTCGCTACTGCTTGCCGCCTGCACCAGCACGAGGCCCTCGGGCAAGGGGGGCGCAGCTGTGCTGGTGCCGGGAGATCCCAGCGCACCCTCCCAGCTCACGCCGAGTGAGGCCCTGAGCATCGCGCAAAGCTACACGAAGCACTCATGGCGGCCTTTTGCGCGGAATATCCTGCATGGTGCGGACAAAGCAGGCGTGCTGGTCAACACCCCTGACGCCAGTTTTACCGATGAAAAGCAGCGAGCAGGCTGGTGGCTGCCGGGCGAGATGAATCAAGGCGTGCCTTACAAATGGGGCGGCTTCGATGACCTCGCTGCTTTTGATCAAGGTGTGGCCGCTGGGCGAGCAGCGGGCGATGTGTCCTCCGCCGCAAAGCGTGTGGCCGACAATGCTGGCGTGAGTGCCGATGCGGCGGGTGTCGATTGCTCGGGCTTCATCTCCCGCTGTTTGAAGCTGCCCACCGCCCATGACACCACCCAGCTTCCCGCCGTTTGCACGCCCATCGCCGCCGCCGATCTGCGCCCCGGCGATCTGCTGAACATCCCGCGTGGTCACGTCGTGCTCTGCGCTGGCTGGGCACGCCCGGACAAGTCATGGATCTATTTTTATGAGACTGGCGGACCACCGAACTACTGGTGTCCCGGACTCAAAGAATCCCCGCTTGCCGCCATTCTGGAACTCGGCTACCAGCCGCTGCGCTACCGCGGCATGGCACGCGAGCCTGGCGTGTCCGGGAAGGAAGTGCTGACACGCAGCCTTCGGGCGAAGTCAGCCGTGGTGACAGAGCCGGTGATCGGGGAGCCGTGATCCAGCTCTAATTTATTCCTTCCCGAGGCGTTCCAGGTAACGCACCGTGTACACATGCTCACCCACCAGCCCCAGCCCGAAGAAGCCTCCCTGCTCGTCAGGCGGGCGCTGGATCAGCATGAGAGCAACCTCATCGCCTACACGGCTGGCATTCTTAATGGCGATGTCGAGCGTGCCCGCGAGGTGGTGCAGGACGCCTTGCTTAAGCTCTACCTCACTGACCCCGACAAGGTCCGCGACAACCTCAAAGCCTGGCTTTTCACCGTCTGCCGTAACCGCGCTCTTGATGTCCTGCGCAAGGATCACAGGCTCGATCTTGGCAACGAAGACGCCCTCAATCTGGCGGTCAGCTACGATCCCGATCCGAGTGAAAATGCTGTTTCCCATGAGCTTTACGAACGCATCTGGGATCTCGTGGACAAGCTGCGGCCGAATCAAAAAGAGGTCATCCGCCTCAAGTTCACCCACGACTGCTCCTACCAGCAAATCGCCGACATCACGGGCCTCAGCGTGGGGAATGTCGGCTTCATCATGCACATGGCGATCAAGAAACTCCGCGAGCTGCTGAACCGCGAACTCGCCACCCGCGCCTCTTAATATTTCTCACACACCTTTATGACCAGCCCAGCCAATGACACCTCCGAACTCACGGCCTACGCCCTGGGTGAGCTGCAAGCGCACCAGGCCACCGACATCCACCGCCTCTTCACCGACTGCCCGGCAGCCACGTCCGAGCTGGAGCAGATCGAGGCCGTCACTGATGCCCTTCGCCAATATGCCCCCATCGCGCAGGAGCGGCTGAACCCCGAGCAGCGACATGCCGTGCTCCGCCCCACTGCCATCCCACGTCGCATGGCCCCGATGCAGCCGCGACAGACCGTGCGCAAGCATTCGAGCTTCTGGCCGGTGATGGGCGGTTTGCTGAAAGCCGCCGCCGCTATCACCGTCACCGGTTTTGCGTATTGGATGGGCCGCCATTCCGATCTCGGAAGCCAGACCATCTCGGTCGCCAAGGTGGAAAAGGACACCACGCCAGCTCCGACGAAAATCGAGCCTGCAAAGCAACCCGAACTGGTCAGTGCTCCAGCACCGAAGCCAGCGGCCCCCGTGCTCGTCAAAGCTACCCCGCCTGCACCCATCGTGGCTGAGATGAAGCCCGCGCCTGCGGAACAGATACCGGTAGTGGCCATCGCTCCTGAAGCTCCGAAACCCGCCCCGGCTCCGAAGACTGTGGTCGTGGTTTCCAATGCAAAACCCACGCCTGTCGCCCCGGTCGCTGTCACACGTCCGAATGCCGAACTGGCCTTTGTTTCCACCAGCAAACAGGAGATCGATCAGTTCGCCATCCGGCCGGCAGATATCCGCCCGGTGCCTGCGAAGGTAAATCCAAAGGAACTCATGGCCTCGCCCGCACCTTTGCAGGCTCCGAAACCTGCCGCCGATGCCAAGCCCCGCACCGCCTCTGAACTCTACATCCACGCCTGGCGCTCTGAGGTGGCCTCCTGCCCCTGGAATTCCACCACCCGCCTGCTGCGTGTGACCATCCAGCTTCCACCAAACCAACTCGCCACCGAGCTAGCCACCACTTTTCCACTCCAAGTCGCCTTTGACCGCCGCTATGTCCGCGAGTTCCGCCGCCTCTGCGAGCGTCATACTGCCGCCTCAGAAATGACCACCTCTGGTACTCAGACCGTCTGGTATGAGTTCCAGCCCATCAGTGACGAAGCCATCCGCACCGGCCGCCCCGTGGCCACCGTCACCCTCGAAAAAGGCCGCTTCACCATGCCGAGCGTCGGCCCCTTTGATGGATCGAAGCTCGCCGTGCTCGACCGCGGAGCCTCCTGGCAGGCCGCCCGGGAAGATTTCCTCTTCGAATCCGCCGTCGTCGGCTTTGGCATGCTCCTTCGTGGAGATCATCGCAGTCCAGCCCTGAATCACCAAGTCGTCCTCTCCCTCGCCGAGAAGGCCAAGGGCAGTGACGCCAGTGGCGAACGTGCCCGCTTTATCCGCGAGGTCGGCCACGCCCGGCACGCAGCTGGATTGTGATCTGAATCCCCGTTTGACAGCCCTCCTCAGGTGCGTTAAACACCGCGCCCCTTCCGCAGACCCCCTTTATGGCCAACATCCGCTCCTCTGAAAAAGACATCCGCCGCACGCAGGCACGCACCGCACGCAACCAGACGGTGAAAAGCCGCATTCGCACCTTGCGCAAGAAAGTCCTGACCGCCGTCGAAAAAGGCGATGCCGCAGCCGCTAGCACCAGCCTGAATGAACTGGCCTCCGCGGCTGACAAAGCCGCCAAGACCAAGGTGCTCCACAAGAACACCTCCAGCCGTATGAAGAGCCGCCTCGCCCTCAAGGTCGGCGCACTGACCAAAAAGGCTTAATCACCCCTCGACCTACATTTTCAAAGAACCCGCTGAGCTAGCCGCCAGCGGGTTTTTTGCTGTTTGTCGTCTCAGGGAGAAATACCGCAATTTCCCCTCGCCTGTTCGTCACAGGACCAGATCGAAATCACAGCGCCACTTCGACCACGAAACCGTCCGAGCCCAATCTACTGAACCGACATCACCCCCGGGCTTCCTTTTTCCCGATTTAAGGGAGGATGGCCAGTAAACTCACTCGCGGACACGTTCGAGCTGGGCACCGAGGGAGGCCAGCTTGTCGTCGAGGTGCTCGTAGCCGCGGTCGATGTGGTAGAGGCGGTTAATGTCGGTGCGGCCTTCGGTGATGAGGCCGGCGAGGACCAAGGCCGCAGAGGCTCGGAGGTCGCTGGCCATGACTGGAGCGCCTTTCATTTTGGCTCCGCCACGAATGCGTGCGGTGGCACCCTGGAGGTCGATGTCGGCACCCATGCGTTTCATCTCAGCCACATGCATGAAGCGCTGGGGGAAGATGGTCTCGGTGATGGTGGAGACATCATTGATGACGCAGGCGAGAGCGCAGAACTGCGCCTGCATGTCAGTGGGGAAGCCGGGATAGCAAAGGGTGGTGAGGTCGAAGCCTTTCGCCGCGGGGTTCGGGGCAATGGAGATGCTGTCCTTGCCGATCTCGATAGGGAAGCCGCATTTCTTCAGCGCGCCGCTGACGGTTTTGAGGTGCTCGGGCATGACTCGCTTGATGGTGATGCCTCCGCCGATCATAGCTCCAGCGCAAAGGAAGGTGCCAGCTTCGATGCGGTCGGGGATGACGGTGTGCTCAGCCCCGTGCAATTCTTTGACGCCTTCGATGACGATGCGGTTGGTGCCTGCACCTTCAATCTTGGCTCCCATTTTGATGAGGAAGTTGGCGAGGTCCTCGACTTCGGGTTCGGCGGCCGCCCCCTCGATGATGGTGGTGCCTTTGGCGAGCACGGCGGCCATCATGATGTTGTCAGTACCGAGCACGGTGGAGCCGTGTTTGCCCATGAGGTTCATGGTGCTGCCTTTGAAGGTTTTCTTTGGTGCGTTGACGCGGATGTCGCCGCCTTCGACCTGGATTTCTGCTCCCAGGGCTTCGAGACCTTTGAGATGGAGATCCACGGGGCGGTCACCAATGACGCAGCCGCCGGGGAGGGAGACGGTGCATTTGCGCAGACGCCCCGTGAGCGGGCCGAGCACGCAGATGGAGGCCCGCATTTTGCGGACGAGGTCGTAAGGAGCCACGGATTTGATTTTCTCCGCCTTCACGACGACGACTCCGCTGGCGCGCTCCACTTCCGCGCCGAGTTCGCCGAGGATGCGGACCATGTAGTTCGTGTCGCTCAAATCGGGCACACGACGGATAGTGCAGGTGTCCTTGGTCAGGAGCGTGGCTGCGAGAATGGGGAGGGACGAGTTTTTCGAGCCGCTGATATTGACGCGGCCTTTCAGTGGCGCGCCGCCGTGGACGATGAGTTTTTCCATGTGAGTCGGCCCGTCTTTGCCCTTCCCGAGGCTGGAGGCAAGCAGGAAGTGGGGCTTAGGTCAGGAGATAACCCGCCGACCGAAAACAATGAGGCCGACGAGAACGAGCAGCGGCAGGATCACATAGAAGGTGAAATCCTCGCTGGTATTCTGATGTTCGCCTCCATGACGGAGCCGATTCATCTCGTGCTGCTGCGCCTGATCGATGTACTCCTGTGAGGCATAGGCCATACCAGGAAAGTGAGACATCCCTGCCCATGTCAGAGCATGTGACGCGGATGAAGGGGACATATTAGCCGGGAAAATAAACCGCCCACAGGCCATACCCGCCTCTTTCGGACACCGTGAAAGTCGAATTTAGCAAGATATGACCTGTGGACACACTTGGAATACCGGAAAGGGGCCAAACCGTTACGCAGAAAATGATTTTTTTTATTTTAGGCTCCGCCTCAACCCTTTCGGACAAGGAAGTGCCAGATGGCTGGAGGGCAAATTCTCAACGCCGTCGGCAGCGAGCATGTGGAATTGGGTGAAGAGGCACCGACGTTTGCGGAAGATGCTGAGAGAGAACTTTGGGGATCGTAGAGACGACTGGCGGTGGGGGACGGGGTGGCAAACGTGGGCAGCGATCCATTCGGCGGTTTCGCGGAAGCGGCGCTGATGCAGGCAGGGCAGGGAAGCGGGATTTGCAGGTGGAGACTGGGAGGCGCTCGTGGCCGCAGTCGGGGCAGGGGTGGTGGGTGAAGCCGGTGGCGAGGTTGATGCAGCGATTGTTGCTCTGGACGGCTGCGACGGATTCCTGGCGCGGTGGTGATGCTGCTCATAGCCAATGAGGAAGTCATCCCAAGCGGTATGGCAGAAACAGGCTGATGATGTTGAGATGCGCGGGTCGGAGCGGCTTCATGGACGAGCCTGAGGGGGCGGCGCGGCGTGCCAGATGGTGACGTTTCGGAACTGCGCACCCTGTCCTTTGTTGACGAGCGCGACGATGCCTTTGGCGTCCTTGTAGCGTTCGTGATGTGCTTCGACGACGTGGTCGTCCACGGTGGCACGGTAATGATCGCGGCTGATCTCAATGGTGATCGTGTGCCAGGCATCGGGATCGATGGGCGTCTTGAGTTCGGCAAGTTTCTCCGACTGCGTCGTCTTTGAGATGCCAGACATGCGCGTGACCCAGATGGCGTCCTTGCTGATGAAGGTGCGCCCGAGATGGTTGTTCGGCGGGACGGTGTCGCGGCAGGCGAAGGCGATCTGTATGGCCGTGCCGAGCCGGAACTGTGCGGTGATAATCATGTCCGTAGCTTCAAAGCGGTAGGTGCATGAGGAGGGATGTTTGTTTTCGGCCAATTCGTCACCGTGCAGCGCCCCTTCTTTGACGCTCCATTCGCCGATGCTCGCCTGCCAGCCGTTGATTGCACCTTTGCGTGTGGGAGATGCGGGCTGATCAAATGGCGTAGAGACGATCAGCTTTGTTGGCGTGACGAGCTTCGTTGCCGGAGGTGTCTGTGCGGGAAGTGCGGAGGTGAGCGCGAGTAAAACGATGAGCGGTTTCATGGTCGGGTGGGTTCGTGGATGAGCTTTTGCCATTCGGTGAGGTTTTCGTTCTCGGTGCGGATTTGTCCGGGCGTAGGCGGCGGAGGGCCTGGAAGCCGCAATACAGGACGAATCTC
>CAYMHJ010000146.1:13489-14978 GCA_964390165.1 uncultured Prosthecobacter sp.
GGAAACAGATCGAGAGCAGAGCATGGCGCACTCTCCACACGACCTGCGGCAATGGTGCGCGGCCAGCGGACGATGCACGGCACGCGCACACCGCCTTCCCAGGTGCTGCCTTTGCCCATTCGCAGTGCGCCATTGCTGCCTCCATGCGCATGACCTGGGAACCGCTCGGCTGTCACGTTCTTCGGCGCTTTGGCGTTGCGGTTTTTGATCGCCGCGCCGTTGTCGCTGGTGAAAAGCACGAGAGTGTTGTCCGCGATGCCGAGTTCGTCCAGGAGATCGAGGACGCGGCCTGTGCTGGCGTCGAGTTCCTCAATACAGTCGCCATACACGCCGTCCTTCGATTTTCCGGCAAACGCGGGCGAGGCGTATTGCGGCACATGCGGCATGGTGTGCGGCAAGTAGAGAAAGAAGGGCCGCTGGCGATGCCGACGGATGAAGTCGAGTGCCCGCAGCGTGTATTTTTCCGTGAGCAGCGACTGATCCACGGGCTGCTCGACGATGCGGTCGCCATCACGCAGGGCGAAGGCTTCAAAGTCGGTGAGTTGGTGAAAGGCGCGGCCCGTGGTCCATTCGTCGGCATCGTTGGAATGGCGGACGCCGAAGACCTCGTCGAAGCCCTGATTCTGCGGGCGCAACTCGCGCCGCCAGCCGAGGTGCCATTTGCCGATGAGGGCGGTCGCATAGCCGACAGGTTTCAGCATCTCCGCCAGCGTGATTTCCTCGGTTGGCAGGCCGGTGTGCTCGCTGGGAAAGAGCACATAAGGCACACCGCAACGAGCCGGCAGTCGGCCCGTGAGCAGCGCGGCCCGGGAAGGACTGCAAAAAGGCGAGGCCACATAAAAATCCGTGAAGCGCACGCCCTCTGCCGCCATGCGGTCGATGCGCGGCGTGGCGATCACCTTTGAGCCATAACACCCCAGATCACCGTAGCCGAGGTCATCGGCAAGGATGACAATGAGGTTCGGCGGCGCGGCCATAGCGGCGCAAGTCAGCGAAAGTAGGGCGGTGAGGATGAGAAGGCGCATGAGGGATCAAGCGAGATCAACGTGATGCTGGTAGATGCCAGTTGGTGCCATCGGTCATGATGCTGGCGTTGATTTTGAGGAGCTGGCTTTTCATGCGCTCCAGCACCTCGGGATGCTCGGCGGCGAGGTCGGTGGTCTGCGAGGGGTCTTTTTCGAGGTTGTGGAGCTGCCAGTTCTTGTAAGCGCCGGACTTGATGATGGGAATCCACTCCTCGCGGAACATGTTGTCGGTGGAGAGTTCGAAGTCGGGATCAGCGGTGAGCGACCATGGTCCATCTCGCATGGCGACGATGGGGCGCGACTTTTGCAGATGCCAAAAAAGTGGCTGATGGCGGGTGAAGGCGCGACCTGCTTCCGTCTTGAGCAGCGGGGATATGTTTGAGCCATCCAGATGCACACCTTCAGGTGTCGCGATGCCGAGCAAGCCGCAGATGGTTGGCAGCACGTCCACGAGGCCAGCGGGT
>CAYMHJ010000147.1:0-4993 GCA_964390165.1 uncultured Prosthecobacter sp.
GCAAGGAATACGAAGTCACCGTGAAACCGAAAAGCACAGCGGAAGTCATGCTGGGCGCGCTGAAGATCGAGACAGACAGCAGCATTCCGAAGTATCAGCGCCAGCTCTCTTTCTTCTCGGTTTATCGCAAGCCAGCCAGCACGGCGACTCCATGAAACAGGCGCTGATCCAGGCCGTGGTGCTGGCCGCGCTTGCGGCGGCGGTGGCAGCCGCTGCCTTCCAGTTTCATCCACGCGCTCCGGCGCTGTATCTGGTGCAGGAGCCGCTGAAGGCCGACGAGGTAGGTTTGAAGGAAATCCAGGAGCGCTGGAAAGGCGATGTCATCTGGCTGGATGCACGTCCGGCGGATCAGTTCGAGGCCGGGCACATCCCCGGCGCTCGTTTGCTCAATGAGCAGGGCTTTGATGGGCAACTGCTGGACATGCTGGACACGCTGCAAGCCACCTCGAAGCCCATCATCATCTACTGCGGCGGCCAGAAGTGCGAGGCCAGCCGGCATGTTCGCGAGAAGCTCCTGGCGATGGTGCCGGTGGAGAACTGCTTCATCCTCAAGGGCGGCTGGCCTGCCTGGCAGACGTGGCAGGGAAAGTGACCGACCTAACATTAACTGATGAGCAGCAGCCTCGGCGGCTGGCCTGGCTGAGTCTCCGGAGCGCGGTGGATGCATGGCGGCACGGGGCATCCGGGGTAGGCCACGGCGATGCGCCAGAGGTTCCCCTGGCCGAAGACGAAGGGGCGCGAATCACCGACGGGCAGGTAATGAAGGTCGAAGCAGTTGTCGCTCAGATACTCGTGGAAGCCTTCGTCATCTTCCCCGCCAAAGAGGCTCAGCAGCTCGGCCCGTGTCTCCGGAATGTCCACCCGGCGCACCGCTTCTTCATTTTTCAGCCCCTCACTGGAGGGACCGTGGTAGGTGCAGAGCCAGGTGTCCGCCTCCACGGTGGCGCTGTCGGCGTGAAAGGAATACACGTCTGTGGGCACGGGGCCTGGATTTTCGTCACGGTAATAACCATTGATGCAGTCCAGCACGGGGTCGCGATCCTGCCCTTCCAGCAGGCGCAGGTCTTCGAGCAATACTTCGACGGCCACCCTGCCCGCCTCGCTGAGCGGCAGGGTGCGAAGTGTCGCCTCATTGACAGTCGTGATGCCTTCCCGCGTGGAGAGATGCGCCACGACTTCGGCAAAGTCTCCCGGCAGCGTGCGCTCCCAGCACAGTGCGTTCACCCCGTTGGCAAAGGGTGTGGTGGCCAGTTCATGGAAGCTCGAAACCCGCTGGATGCGAGGATAGTCGGCTGGTAGGGAAATGACGGGCATGGCCTCAGCGATCACTTTTCCCCGATGAAGACATCGACCTGCTGGCCAACGTAGAGGCTTTTCCCGGTGGGAACTTTCAGCCGGTAGATCACCTGAAGCACGCGGGTGTCCACGCGCTCGTTGCTGGCACCGGTGAGGGATTGCTTCGGAATGACGAAGGGGTCGATGCGCTCGAAGGCGAGGTCGTAGGCGGTGAGGCTGTCACCCTTGAGATAGGCTTTCGCTGGCATGTCAGCGCGCACGGACATGGCGTTTTGTTCATCCACGTCGGCGCGCACCTGGAGCGTGTCCACCTCACCGAGAATGATGGCGGGTTGCTTGTTCTGCGGGGAGGCATATTCACCAGCGCGAATGTTCACTTGAAGGATGGTGCCATCGCGTGGCGCGCGGACGGTCATGCGGTCGATGAGGAGCTTCGTCTGCTTTACCGCAGCGTGGGCGGCGGCGAGCTGGGCCTGGGACTGCGCGGACTGGGCTTTGGCGACGGCGACATCGTTCATGCGGTTGCGCAGATCATCTTGGGTGATGGCGCGCTGGTCGGTCACGGATTTGAGTCGGTCGAGCATGTCCTGCTGTTTCGCGAGCTGGGCCAGGGCGATGTCGAGATTCGCCTGGTTCACCGCGATGGCGGCTTCATTATTTATGAGCTGTGCCTGGAGTTCGCGGTCATCGAGTTGGAGCAGCGCATCCCCCGTCCTCACCTTCTGCCAGACCTTCACCAGCACTTCAATGGCGAGCGCCGGAGCAGGCGGGCCGATGCTCACATTCTCATCCACAGACTCCAGGATGCCAGTGGCGGCCACGCCTTTGGCAAAAGGCTTCTCCGGCGGAGCGACGGGCGGTGGAGGGATGGGCGTCTCCTGCGCACGAATGATGTCCATGACCTGCGTCATCTGCCAGACGCCGATGATGGCCAGCGAGATGCTGCCATAGCGGACGAGATTGGGGAGAATGTTCACGCTGGCGTGATACGCGGCTGATCACGTTTTGGCAACGAAGGAGAAGGCAGGGCTTCCCTTGCGCGGCCTTTTGTGGCAGGAAACCCTACCATGAATGAAAAGACACCCCTCCGAATTGGCATCGTCGGCGCAGGCGGCATCGTGAAGCAGCGGCATATGCCCGGACTGCGCGCTCTGCCAAACATCCAGATCACCGCCGTGGCAAATTCGACGCTTGCCAGCGCGGAGGCATTCTGCGCCGAGTTTGCCCCCGAGGCAAAGGCCCATGCGCGCTGGGAGGATGTGGTGGACAATGACGACATCGACATTGTTTGGGTGGGCGCGCATCCGCAGATGCATCGTGATGCGACATGCTTCGGGCTCGACTGCGGGAAGCACGTCTTCACCCAGGCGCGCATGGCTGCCACGCTGGAGCAGGCCGAGCGCATGTGGGAGGCATCACTGCGCTTTCCTGATCTCGTCACCGGAATCTGTCCAGCTCCTCATGGCCTGAAGGGCGGGGAGATGGTGAAAAAACTCCTCGCCGAGGGAGCCATCGGCACACCTTTTCACGCCGTGTTGCACAGTTTCAGTTCATCCTGGCTGGACGCCACGCAGCCCGCGCACTGGCGGCAAAAGGTGGAGGTCAGCGGCATCCAGATTTTGACTCTCGGCATCTACATCGAGGTGCTCCAGCGCTGGCTCGGACACATCGTCGAGGTGGAGGCCCGTGGGAATGTCGTCATCCCCGAGCGTCAGGGCTATGAGGTGGAGACGCCGGACTTCGTGAATGTCCTGGCCCGCTTCCGCAATGGTCTGGAGGCCACGCTGATGTTCAGCGGCGTGGCTGCTCATGCGCCGACGGACAAGCTCTGGATCTACGGCAGCGCCGGGATGCTGAGCTATGACTTCACCACGGATGAGATCACGCTCGGCAAACCCGGCTCGACCGCCGAAATCGTGCCCGTGCCGGAAGAGATGCAGCGTGGCTGGACCGTGGAGCGGGACTTCATCCAGGCCGTGCGCGACCCGCAGGCGCCGCGCCCCAAGCCCGACTTCACCGAGGGCGTGTGCTACATGCGCGTCGTCGATGCCGTGTGGGCAGCGATGGAGACGGGCTCGGCGGCCAGATGCGTCTGATCAGTCACGCCCCATCAGCGCACGAACCTGATCTTCCGTGTAGGCCGAGCCTTTCGACTGTTCGGGGAGCTCGATGATGCGCGGCCCCTTGTTCTTTGCCTGACTCTTCGCCGCCTCGCGGTTCATGCTGGTTTTGAAAATATCATCTGTATCGCGGGACATCTTGGAGCCCTCGCGTGCTGTCTGGTTGCCAAAAGAACTGTCTTTGGTGCCGAAGGTCGTGTCGGCAAAGGATGGCACCTTGTCCCGCTCCGTCAGCGCCTTCTTGCCCATCCAGTTCTTGTCATCAGCGTCGGAGAAGGTCTGCGTTTTGAAGTCGTTCGCACGAAATGACTTCACCCCATTGAAGTCCTGCACCCCACCCGCCTTTTTTCTACCAAGCCAGCTTGCGCTGCCCTGTTTGCCCTTCGAAAGCATGGAGGTGGCGGACTTGTCAAACTGGCTGCGGAACCTCGGGTCCTTGGAACTGCTGCCCTCCTTCATCGCCTTCAGACCATGACTGAAGCGCTCTCCCATCTTCATGTCGGCGAGAGATTTCTCCCTTCGGGAAGACGACGATTCACAACTGCAAAGCGCAGCCAGAGCGAGTGCGGCCAGGATTAATCTCATAACTCCGAGCAAACCCCAAAGCACGGGCAAAGGCAAGCCTCGTGGCAAATGCCGCCTTCCGCCTCTGGAACTTTCCCTGTCAGACTATCTGGTACCGATGCGTTTCAGCCTACCCTGACGCCATGAACATAGCCACTAAACGCCACCTCGACCGCCGCGCCTTCCTGCGTGGCACAGGCACCGTGCTCAGCCTGCCTTTTTTAGAGGCCATGCTGCCCGCCTTTGCCACACGCGCTCAGGCTGCCGCAGGTCAGCCACCGCCGCGCTTCCTGGCCATGTGCGCGACTCTCGGTTTCCACACGCCCTTCCTTTTCCCCAAGGAAACCGGCGCTGGCTACACACCCACGCCCTACCTGGAGCCGCTGAAGTCTCTGAAGGGCGACTTCTCAGTGATCTCCGGCCTCCAGCATGAAGAGCAGAATGGTGCCAACGGCCACACTTCGGAAATGACTTGGCTCACCTCCGCAAAGCATCCCGGACTCGCTGGGTTCAAAAACTCCATCTCCATCGACCAATACATCGCCGAACGCATCGGCACGCAGACGCGATTCCCGAGTCTCGTGCTCGGCACGGGGAGCGATTCCCTTTCGTGGTCCGCCAGTGGCGTGCCGCTGCCTGCCGAGAGTTCCCCTTCAAAAGCCTTCCAGCAGCTCTTTGTCGATGGCACGCCGGAGGAGATCGCTGCCCAGGTGCGCGGCCTGAAGCGCGGGCGCAGCATCCTCGACACCATCACTGGTCAGGCGAAAAAACTGCACGGTGAACTCGGTAAACGCGACCAGGAAAAGCTCGACGAATACTTCTCCGCCGTGCGTGATCTCGAAGGCCGTCTCGTGCAAAATGAGGAGTGGGTACAAAAGCCGAAACCCAAGGTAGATGCCAGTCCGCCCACCGACATCCAGAGCCGCACTGATGCCATCGGGAAGATGAAGCTCATGCAGGATCTCCTCGTGCTCGCACTACAAACAGACAGCACCCGCACCGCCACTCTGCGC
>CAYMHJ010000147.1:5003-14775 GCA_964390165.1 uncultured Prosthecobacter sp.
TGGCACAACCTCTCCCACCACGGCCAGGACCCCGCGAAAATCGACGAACTCAAGGTCATCGAAACCGCCGAGTTCACCGCCTTTGCCGACTTCCTCACCAAGCTGAAGACCACCCAGGACAACGGTCGACCGCTGCTCGACAGCACCGCCATCCTCTTTGGTTCCAATCTCGGCAATGCAAGCGCCCACAGCACGGCCAATCTCCCCCTCATCCTCGCCGGCGGCCGCTACAAGCATGGACGCCACATCTCCATCGACAAAGAGAAGCATGTCTTCTCCAACCTCTTCGTCTCCATCGCCCAGCGCATGGGCATCGAGACAGACAGCTTCGGCTTCAGCACGGGTGCGCTAGACATCGATCAGGCATAATGAGCGGAGTCTTGAGCAGTCCGGCTGCGCAAACCCTCTGCTGAGTGGCGTATGGCTGCCATGCGCTACCTCGCCTTTCTTTTCCTCGCCATCTCCGGTTTCGCGGCTGAAGCACCGCTTTCACTCACGCTTCAGTCACGCTCGCCCTCCGGCAAAGTGACGCAGGTGAAGGAGCAATGGCTGCCATCACGCACGGCCATCATCGTGTGCGACATGTGGGATATGCATCACTGCAAAAACGCAGTGACTCGCGAAGTCGAGATGGCTCCGCGTTTCAATGAGGTTCTCGAAAAGGCCCGCAGGGACGGAGTACTCATCATTCACGCGCCGAGTTCCTGCATGAAGCCTTATGAAGGAACTCCTGCCCGCGAGCTTGCCAAATCCGCCACGACTGCGCCGCGTTTGCCCGACAAGATCGGCGATTGGTGCAAACAAATCCCCGCCGAGGAGATGGCCGTGTATCCCCTCGATCAAACCGATGGCGGGGAAGACGATGATCCTGCCGAGCACGCCGCCTGGGCGAAGGAACTAGAATCCAAGGGCCTCAACCCCAAAGCCCCGTGGACAAAGCAGATCGACACACTGCGCATCGACCAAACCAAGGATGCCATCAGCGACAGTGGCGTGGAGATCTGGAACCTCCTCGAATCGAAGCGCATCGACAACGTCATCCTCATGGGCGTGCATCTCAATATGTGCGTCAGCGGCCGCCCCTTTGGGCTCCGCCAGATGGCGAAGAATGGGAAGCACGTCGTGCTCATGCGCGACATGACCGACACTATGTACAATCCCGCCCGCTGGCCTTTCGTCAGTCATGTGCGAGGCACCGAACTCTTCATCCAGCATGTCGAGCGGCTCATCTGCCCCACCATCACCTCAGATCAGTTTATTGGCGGCCAGCCATTTGCCTTCAGCGATGCCACGGCGGGGAGGAAACGCCTCCAGATCATCCTCCTCGGCGATAGCACCACCGAGGCAAAGTATCCCAAACTTCTCGCGCCGGAAGAACCCCAGTTCGAGGACACGCTGCGCATCCTGCTCGGCTCCCAGCCCGACCTTCCTCCCTGTGATGTGTTTAACGAAGGCGTCAGTGGCGAATACATCCGCCGTCTGCTCGACACCCGCTATGACAAGGCCGTGAAGACCAAGCCGCCCGCTGATTACATCTTCATCCGCTACGGCATCAATGATCTCGCCAAGCGCGAAAACTTCGAGGCCAACTTCCCCAAGGACTACCGGGAACTGCTCACTCGTATCCGCCAGGATCATCCCGGAGCCATGCTGATTCCCACGTCATGCATCCCCTACGGCCCATCTGAAAGCAGCAACAAAATCAATCTCCTCATCAAGCGCACCGCCAGTTCGGAGGGCCTGCGATTCTTCGACCTTTATCCCCGCTACTCCGCCGAGCTGAAAAAAGGCCCGAACATGCTGAACTACCGCCGCTACGCCGTTTCCAAGATTCCCGAGCCCCTCCAGGCGCTCGCCACGCCCTACATCCTGCCCGGTGCCGTGCCGGAAATCGCTGTTCTCGACAACCGCCTCGACAGTCTCTTCGGCCACCTTCCAGGCTGGACTGGAGACCGCCACCCCAACCTCGCCGGCTACCACGTCATCGCCGATGAAACCGCGAAGTGGCTCGCGCCCATCATTCGTGCGAAACTGGGGAAACACTGACCCCATGCGCCTCCTCACCTTCCTGCTCCTCGGCCTCATCCATTCCTCCCGGGCTGAAGACTTTGATCTCCTCATCACAAACGCCCGAATCGTCGATGGCACCGGCTCTCCCGCAGCCACCGGCAGCCTCGGGATCAAAGCTGGCCGCATCGCCGTTCTCGGAGATATCTCTGGCACCGCCGGGACAGTGATTGATGCCGCTGGCAAAGTCGTCGCGCCTGGATTCATCGACGTTCACACGCACTCGGAGAAGATCAGCGAGGTGCCTGCGGCGGAAAACTTCCTCCGCATGGGCGTCACCACGATCATCACGGGGAACTGCGGCATGTCGCGCACCGATGTGGCGGCGTTCTTTGACGAGATCAGCAAGGCGGGCATGACTCTGAACGTCGCCACGCTCATCGGTCACGGCGCGGTCAGGGAACAGGGCATGGGCGGCAGATTCATTCGCGCACCGAGTGATGAGCAGCTTGCGGCCATGAAGAAGATCGTGGATCAGGCGATGAAGGACGGAGCCGTGGGCATGAGCACCGGGCTGATCTATGTGCCGGGCTCGTTTGCAAAAACGGATGAGATCATCGAGTTAGCAAAGGTCGTGGCAGGTCACAGCGGTGTCTATGCCAGTCACATCCGCCACGAGACTCTGCGCATCTTCGCAGCGCTCGATGAGTTCACCCGCATCGCCCGTGAGGCGAAGGTCAGAGCCGAGCTCAGCCACATCAAACTCTCCGGCCCCAGCGCCTGGGGCAAGGCAGCAGAGGTGCTGGCCTACCTCGACAAAGCCCGTGCCGAGGGCCTGCAAATCACCCATGACATGTATGGCTACACCGCCTCCAGCACCGGCCTCAGGCAATCCATTCCCGACTCCGCCCTCGAAGGCACCCGCGAGGACTACGCCGCCCGTCTCGCCGACCCCCAGGCGAAAGAAAAAATCATCCACGGCATGAAGGAGACCCTCAAACGCAGCGGGCGCACGGACTACAGCTACGCCGTCGTCGCCCGCTTCCTGGCCGATCCCAGCCTGAATGGCCTGACCATCCCCGAAGCTGCGAAGAAAGTCCGCGGCAGCGACTCCCTGGAGGATCAGATCGAGCTCCTGCTGGACATCGAAAAGCGCGGCGGCGGCAGCGGCATCTTCCACGGCATGAATGAGGCAGACCTCACTGTGTTTCTGAAGCACCCGCTGACCATGGTCGCCAGTGATGGCGGCCCCCGGAAGCTCGGAGAGGACATCCCACATCCACGCAGCTACGGGAACAACGCCCGCATCCTCGCCCGCTACGTCCGCGAACAAAAGGTGCTCCCACTGGAGGAAGCCATCCGCCGCATGACCCAGCTGCCCGCCGAGACATTCCAGCTCAAAGATCGTGGCATCCTGAAGCCCGGTGCCCATGCTGACATCGTCATCTTCGACCCCGAAAAAATCGCCGACCCCAGCACCTTTGCCGATCCACACCACTACTCCGCTGGCTTCTCCGAAGTCCTCGTCAACGGCATCCCCGTGGTCCGCGAAGACAAGCTTACCGAAGCCCGTCCAGGCGGACCACTGAGGCGGCAGTGAGGTTACAGCACCACCGGCAAGTGAAAAGAACGGCGCGTTGGCCTCGCCGCCCCGTATGTCACTCGGCCTGACGCAGGTAGGCGACGATGTCGGCCACGTCCTGCGCAGTCATGCCGAGCATGGTGGCGCTCATCATGAGGGAACGATCCATTTTCTTGCGGCTGGCGATCTTTTCCTTCGCCACGAACTGCGTCTGCCCGCCCATGCTGCGGACGATAAGGATATCTCCCTCGCTGAGGATCATGCCATCAATCTTGGTGCCGTCTTTGCAGGTGATGGACATTCCGTCAAAGCCATGCGCGATGTCTTTGCTTGGTTCGATAAGCGCCTGTGCGATGATCTCACTCGGCTGACTGATGCCCCAGCCCTGGAGGTTTGGGCCGAACTCGACGCCTTGGCCATTCATCTGATGGCACATGACGCAGCGAACGAAGAGGGACTGGCCGTGGGAGACATCGCCTTTCAGCTTGAGCACTTCATCAACCGTAATGGCACTGGGAATGGCGGGTGGGGTTTCGATGGTGACGAGCTTGGTGGCGTCGGGATCGAAGATGCCCTGCTTCTTTAATTCGGCAGCGATGCCGAAAGTGGACCAGTCATTAGTGCTGCGATTGATGAGCCACCACATGGTATCACCATGAATGGGAGAGGTCTTGTCTTTGGCGACGGCGAGCATGGCCTGGGCAGCGCTGGCGTCTTTGGTGAAGGCCAGGGTGTCGAGCGCCAGTTTGCGCTCGGCGGGAGTGAGTTGCTTGCTGGTGGCGCGCATTTGCAGGTCTGCCACGGCCTCGAGGGGATGCAGCCTCCAGGTCAGGTTTGCAAACTTCTCCGACCAGGAGAGAGGATCGCCATCAAGGATCTTCTTCAAAACGGTCCACACCGGAGCTTCCTTGCCGGTGCAGCCTAGGCCCCAGGCTTCGAGGTAGGAGCGGTCCCTGCCATCATAGCGCTTGGCGATCTCGACGAGAATGTTCTGGCTTTGAGCAAGCGGGACATCACGCAACGCCACGGCGACTTCACGGCGCACGGCAGGCGAACCATCGTGAGCCATGGTGCTGAGCAGGTCGATGACATCAGGATTCGCGGCACGCAGAGCGCGCAGAGCGACGAGGCGCTTCAGCGGATCTTCAGACTCCAGCCAGATGCGCACGCGCTGGGTACCGACTTCACCGAGCTGTGCAAGAAGCCAGATGGCGCGCGCGGCGACATAGGGGTTCTCGTCATTTGTCAAAGTAGTGACAGTCTTGGCAGACTCACCCGCTTTTTCCTTCAGGCGGGTGAAGGCGACGTGACGGATGTTCGTGGCAGGTGATTTGAGCGCGGCAACCTGGCCTTCCACACTGTCGAAATCATGCTTCGGTGAGGTGGGCTTGCTGCCTTTGGCGATGATGCGGTAAATGGTGCCGCTGCAGGTCTCATCGGTGTCCTGATGGCCGCCGGTGCGCTTATCAAACCAGTCGGCGATGTAGATCGCGCCATCGGTGCCGACGCAGACGTCGCTGGGCCGGAAGAGGGTGGTGCGCTCGTCAGACATGTTGTTGCTGCCGCCGACGAAGTCGCTGCCTTTGAAGACACCGCTGGTGTTCGTGGTGCAGAAGTCGAAGCGCTCCAGCTTCATGCCCGCGCCATCGGGCTTTGGAAGATAACCAAAGACGACGTTGCGGCCGGTTTCACAGCTCAGCAGCAGACCTTTCCACTTGTCACCCAGCGCGCCGTTTTCATAAAAAGCCATGCCGGTGGGTGCGCCGCCGCCATAGACATCACCCGCCGGGATGCTGCCGGGATCATCCTGACGCCACTCCGCCGTGGGAATGGTCTGGCCGGGGCGCTTGTCCGCGCGCCACTGGCGCTTGCCATCGGCGGAGAAGAAACCAAAGGAACCGCCTTCGATGAGATGGCTCACGCGGCAGGCGGGTGGATCGTCGTTGTCGTTCAGATACATGTCACCGAAGGAGTTCTTCACGCCTTCGTAGCTGTTGCGGTAGCCGTGACCGAGGATGCGTGCGCCGTGGCCGCTAGGATCAATGCTGGCCGTAAAGCCGCCGGTATAGACATGGCCGTCGTCGCTCTTTTCACCCGTGTAGGGATTGTTCAGATAAGCGCCGCCGATGCGGAAGGTGTTGCCGCTTTTGTCGCTGAACAAGGCGCCGCAGTTACCATTGCTAAAATACCAGCGGCCATCGGGTCCGGCATAGACGCTGTGCAGGCTGTGGTCGTGCTGCTGCTGCTCGAAGCCGCTGAGGAAGACCTCACGCGTATCCACGGCGGGATCGAACTTCAGGTCGCGGTTCACATCCACATACTTGATGATGTTCGGCGCATTGGAGACGAGCACCACGTTGTCGAACACAGCGACGCCGAGCGGACATTCGAGTTCCTTTTCACGGACAAAGACATGGCTGCTGTCCGCCTTGCCATCGCCATCCTTGTCTTCGAGCACGCGGATGCAGTCCCCTTCCCGGCTGCGTCCGCTGTGGCGGCGATAGTTGATCCCCTCCGCCACCCAGATGCGGCCAGCGGCATCCACATCCATGTTCGCTGGATTAAAAAGCATGGGCGAGGTGGCCCAGACGCTGATCTCCAAACCCTCGGGCACTTTGAACATGCTCGTGTCGAGGTGCTCCGGCGTGACCTTGGCCGGATCAAAGGCAGGCGTGTTTGGATCAGGCGTGAAGGCCGGTTTGCCGACGGCGTAGTTGCTGGCCTTTTTCTTTGGCTTGTCAGGTTTGTCCGGCTTTGCGGCAAAGACAGTGATGGAGAGACCGGCGAGGGCAAGCAAGGCGAGGGTTGGGCGCAGCATGAGGGGGCGGATGATGGAGGGCCGCACAGAACGAGCAAGGCGATTGTGGTCTTGCCGAAATGCGAACTCAAAGAAAGCCGCACGGACGAAAAGCCGCTCAGACCTCCTCCAGCATCACCTTCGCATCTCCGAATGCCTTTGGCCGCACATCCATCTTCTCCATCATCGACATGAACAGGCGGCAGAGCTGGCGCTCGGGCTTGCCCGTGTAGTCGAGCACGCGGCCGCCCTTCAGCCCGCCGCCGAGGACGATGACGGGCAGCTCGTCGTTGTTGTGCTTGGCACCGGCCATCATGCTGGAGCAGTGCAGGAGCATGGTATTGTCCAGCAGCGTTCGTTCACCTTCACGGATGCCATCAAGCTTCCGCGCCAGATAGGCGAGCTGCTCCATGAAGAACTGGTTCACCGCCAGCCAGTCTTCACCGTCGCTGTGTGAAAGCAGGTGATGGATCATGTAGTCGATGCCATGTCCAGCCTGCTGCACGCTGGGCAGATTCGGGAAACGCAGGGCGCTGTGGTCGTTGTTCAGCTTCAGCGTGGCGATGCGCGTGGTGTCCGTCTGGAAGCCAAGCACCAGCAGGTCAATCATGAGCCGCATGTGCTCGCCGATGTCCTGCGGCACGCCGTCGGCGGGGCGCTGGATGTTCGGCTTGTCCAGCGTGGGCCGCCAGCCTTGCAGTTCGCCACGCTTGCCCGCGTTTTCGATGCGCTTCTCCACCTCGCGCACGCTGTCGAGATACTCATCGAGCTTCCGTTGGTCGCTGGCGCTGATGTCACGCCGCAAATCCTGTGCATCGGCCAGCACGGCATCCAGCACGCTTTTGTCCGCAGGTGATGCCTCGTCTTTGAAAAGCCGGTCAAAGGCCAGCGCGGGGTAAAGCTCCAGCGGCGTCGGTGTGGTCGGTGAAGACCACGAGATGTGCGAGCTGTAGAGCATCGAGTAGTTCTTGTGAACCGATGGGTTCGACTTCTCACAGGCGAGCACGAGGCTCGGCACCTTCGTGCTGCGGCCATAGGTCTGCGCCAGCATTTGATCAAAACTCGTGCCAGAGCGAATCTCGCCCCCGCTCGCGATGGGAGCGCCCGAGAGCATGTTTCCCGTCTGCGAGGAGTGGATGTTCCCCTTCCGCGCCTCCTCATGATAGAGACCGCGAACAAAGAGCATCTTCTCGCGAAACTCCGACAGTGGAGTGAGCACCCTACCGAGCTCCATCCCCTTCCCTTCACCCCTGGCCCACCATTCTTTCGAGTGGAAGCCATTGCCGGAAAACGTCACGCACAGCCGCAGCGGTGCCTCGCTTGCAGGCTTGTGCTTCTTCGGCTCATCGCCCCAGACATTCACGGACTCCATCCACGGCAGCGCCATCGTGACGCCGGTGCCGCGCAGGAAGGCGCGGCGGGAGAAGTGATGGCGGTTCATGCACGGAAAAGGTTACGCGATGAGTTCCGGGATCGCCCGGCCGTTCTCGACGATGTGGACCGGGCGGCCGTTCAGGTCATTGATCGTCACCTTCGTGTAATCAATGCCGAGGTGATGGTAGATCGTCGCCAGGAAATCGCTCGCGTTGCATGGCCTTTCCACCACGTCCTCGCCGCGTTTGTCACTGGCACCGATCACGCCGCCGGTCTGGATGCCGCCGCCTGCCCAGATGTTGGTAAAGGCACGCGGCCAGTGGTCACGACCCGGTTGCAGCGTGCCCGCAGGAGCGCTCGCATCTCCAGCGCCCGTGCTGCGGTCAAAGCTGATCTTCGGCGTGCGGCCAAACTCACCCGTCACGACGACGAGCACCTTTTTATCCAGCCCACGAGCGTAGATGTCCTCGATCAGGGCGGACACGCAGCGGTCATAAGTCGGCATGCGGAAGCGTAGCGCCTCGAACTGATGCTGGTTCACCGCGTGGTCGTCCCAGTTGTTCACGCGGCCACACAGCGGCCCGCTCAGACTGCTCGTCACGATTTCCACGCCAGACTCCACCAGACGGCGCGCGAGCAGCAACTGCTGACCCCAGCGATTCCGCCCGTAGCGATCCCGTGTGGCGGCATCTTCCTTGCTCAGATCAAAGGCATCCCGCGTCTGCGGATTTGTCAGCAGCGTGGCGGCCTGGGCTTCAAATTCATCCAGCGCGCCCAGTTCACCCTCGCGATCAAAGGCGCGCTCCATCTTGTCGAGGCTCTTGCGCAGCGCGATGCGGTCGCTGAGGCGGCGGTTCTCCGATTCGTCCGCGAGGCCGATGTTCGGCACCTGGAAAGTCGGGCGGTTGGGATCATCACTCACGGCAAAGGGCGCAAACGCATCGCCGAGATAGGCCGGGCTGGAATACTCCGGCGATGCCGCAGGCACGCCGATGTAGTTCGGCAGCGGATTCCCACGCCCGCCTTCTTTGGACCGCAGATAATGCACCACAGACATCCAGTCGGGGAGCCGGGGCTTGGGTTTGTCGCGCGTATCCTTGTCCCCGGAGAACATCTGCATCGTCCCCGCCGGGTGACCGCCCGCACTCTGGTACATGGAGCGTAGCACGGTGAACTTGTCTGCGATCTTGGCATTCATCGGCAGCAGTTCCGTGAAATGGGTGCCCGGCACCTTCGTCGAGATGGTTTTGAAAGGACCGCGATACTCGCTGCTGGCATCGGGCTTCGGATCGTAGGTGTCGATGTGTGACTGCCCGCCCGGAAGCCAGACCATGATGATGGACTTCCGCTCGCTCTTCGGTAGAGCTGCATCGGCAGCACGCAGCTTCAGCAGGCCCGGCCAACTCAGAGTAGCCATACCGGCGAGTCCGAACTGCATGAAACTGCGGCGCGAAGCCAGTGGCCCGGCACAACGAACAAGAGGAGAAGGCTGAATGATGGAAGACATGTGTGCAGACCTACGCAGCGAAGGAGCCCTGTTTTGCGCCCGTCGGCAGGATGCCACCTCCAGCGCGCTTATTGAAGGAAGAACGGCACACCAGGACCACACCCCATGGCATGGCCTCCTGGTGTGATCAGGATGCCAGCGAGCTATTCCTTCAGCTTTGCGATGAGGTATTCGACCGAGGTCTTGGCCTTCACGTCAGTCACGCCCGGATAGAAGAGATCTACTGTTACGCCATTGGCCTTGCAATGCTCCTGGAGCTTCACGCCGAAGTTGGCGGTGTGAGTGGGGTCCTTTTGCTCCTGACCGAGGGCCGGGGGCGCGCTGAAGGAGAGATAGACGGGTGGATCATCCGAGGAGACCAGGGCATAGGGTGAGTACTCGGCGATCCATGGCAGGATCTTTTCCCGCGCAGCGAGGAAGGCCTCAAAGGTGGGGCGCTCCTTGCCGGGAAGGAAGGCATGACCGCCGTACTTGCTGTTCGGTGTCCATTCCTTCATCTGCTGGG